>DAOQAY010000130.1:0-7974 GCA_035354435.1 bacterium | reverse complement strand
CCGCTGAGGACAAAAGCTATGTCGGATGTGAGTACTGGGGTGCATTCCTTCAGCAGATTGACGAGAATGAAGGCGGTACTTATGCTCTTGTTGTTGCAAACCCGAATGCAACCGGTGTAAATGTAAAAATTTATACAATGGGCGACACGCTAATAGCCGAAAATACTGTTCCGGCGAAAGGACTTTACTCATTTGAGCTGGGAGGAAGCAGAAAAATACCTAGTGCCGGAATTAGTGATCTGGGTTTTAAACTTGTTTCATCTAAACCGGTCACTGTGACTCAGATGAATCCGTTTGGTAATGTTCTTATTTATTCAAACGATGCAACACTTCTGCTGCCTGTAGGTGCTCTTGCTGAAAAATATTATGCAATGTCGTGGCCGGGATGGTCATCTTTATCGGGTTTTGTCTCAATAGTCGCTGTTCAGGACGGAATAACTACAGTAAAAGTTACTTATACAGCAACATCAGTAGCAGGTGCGGGTGTCAATGCTGAAGGTCCGGGATCTGTAGTCAGTTACAGCCTCAATAAATATCAGATACTCACCTTGAATTCCACAACAGCGGCTAATTCAAACAGTTATGGAGCTGATCTTACAGGATCATATATTCAGGCTGATCAGAAAATTGCTGTTTTTGGCGGTCATGTCTGTACTAGAATACCTGCCAATCAACAAGCCTGTGACCACATGGAACATCAGATATTTCCACTCCAGAGCTGGGGTAAGGATTTCGTTGCAGGAAGAACAAAACCCAGAGGCGGAGAAAATGACTATTTCAGGATACTTGCTTCAGAAAATGATACAGTCGTTTCATGGACAGGCGGACTTACTGGAGGTGTAACTCTACAGGCCGGCTGGTATCATGATTTTAATACAAACACAGATTTTATGATACATTCCGAAAAACCGATTCTTGTAGGTCAGTTTCTGGCAAGTCAGGATGCAGGTGCCGGAACAGGAGATCCTGCAATGATGCTGGTTGCACCTAATGAACAGTTGAGAAAAGATTATATTTTCCTTGTTCCGCCAAATTACGATTATAACAGGATCACCATAATCGCCATAAAGGATACAAATATTGAAGTTAATGGTCAAAGCTATTCTTCAAACAGTTTTATGAATATTCCGGGGACAGACTGGTATAAAGGCTGGGTTGACATGACTACCGGTGCTTATACTCTTACTGCAAGTAAGCCTGTCGGTCTTTATGTCTATGGTTTTTCACAATATGTTTCATATGCCTACACTGCTGGTCTCGATCTCAAGGTAATAAATCAGCAGGAATAATCTCTTTTGACTTTTTCCAGTACATCTGATAGGTTGCTCCATCTTTTTTGTATGGGGGTTTAGATGGCTTATGTTTCTCTTAAATGGCTGTATCCTTTTATCTGGGTTGTTGTGGGAGCTGCGTTCATTTATCTCATTTATATGATCAGAAGTTATCAGACTGGACTGAAGACATCTCCGAGAGAAATATGGTTTGTTTCAATTTCGCAGGTGACTGAATTTACTGCATATTCCATTATGCTTATGACTTTGACGCTTTTTCTTTCGAGTGATGTGGGATTAAGCGATGTCTCTGCCGGAAATTATATGGGTTACTGGAATCTGAGCTATACGCTGTTAATTTTCGGTGTCGGTTCCCTTGTCGATACTGTTGGAATTAAGAAGATCCTTGTTATCGGAACGATTCTTGCCATCATTTCGAGGTTTTTCCTGTTTGTTTCGACGAATTTCTGGGTTGTTACGATACTCGGGTTTGTTCCTCAGGCTGTTTCGGTCGCTTTTTTAAGCCCTGTAATATCAGTTGCATTGAAAAGATATACAAAATCAGATACTTCCGCCATGGGGTTTGCGATGTTCTACACTCTGATGAACATCGGTTTTGCATGCGGAGGACTTATTTTCGATTATATCAGACAGGTTTATGGTGAATACGGTGTTGTTGCAATGCCTCTGATCGGAGAGATCAGCACTTACAGGTTTATACTTTTTGTTGCTTTTCTAATCAGTTTTCCCGGAATGTTCTTCATTTCAATTCTTAGGGATGGAATAGACTTGAATGATGATGGTGTTCTTGAATTCCTTCCGAAAAAAGCGAAAAAAGAGGGTGCTTTCATTCCGGCAATGATTCATGCGGTAAAAGAATCTTTCAAGGATGCGGCAAAAGTTTTTGTGAATGTTTCGAAACAGAAGGCTTTCTGGAAGTTCATGGCGCTTCTCGGGATACTTCTGGGTGTGAACTATGTGTTTTATCATTTTCATTATACTTTCCCGAAATACGGAATCAGGGTTCTTGGTGAAGGTGCCAAGATCGGTAATATTTACGGCGTGTTAAATCCTGCGATAATCATTTTCTTTGTGCCTCTGATTGCATGGCTTACCAGAAAATGGAGTGCATATAAAATGATCACCATCGGATCGACACTTTCAGCCGCATCCGTATTTTTTGTAATTCTGCCGGATTCATTTTATGCACCGATTGCCGATTCGGTTTTCGGAAGGCTGATCTGGCAGGAATGGCTCGGTGTGCCGGAAGGAACAAGCGTATCAACGATTTCTGTATATCTTGCACTCTGCTTTTTTGTTATATTTTTTACTGTCGGAGAGGCCATATGGTCTCCAAGATTGATGGAATACACTGCAAAAATAGCGCCTAAAGGTCAGGAAGGAAGCTATCTGAGCCTTTCACTGCTTCCGAAGTTCATTTCTCAGCCGCTTGTCGGTTTCATGTCGGGAAAACTTCTCGAAGTCTATGTTCCTGCAACCGAAGTTATAAATGAAGCAGGTGTGAAATCACAGGTTGTCGGCGATATTTCTCATCACTACATGATCTGGATTTGGGTAGGTTCAATTGCGGTTATTTCACCGATTGGCATGATAATTTTCGGAAAATTTCTGAGAGCTCACGAATCAAGCAGTTAGTTTAGATCTTTTTTGTCGATTTGAAAAAATCAGATATATCTTTCAACCCTCTTTTGTCTGCGGTTTCCGAGGGAGATGCCCCGTTATTATCCTTTATTTCAGGGTTGGATCCGGCTTTTACAAGTATTTTAACCATATCGAGTCTGTTATATTCAACTGCAAGATGAAGAGCTGTCTTTCCTGTTTTTTCGGTGAAATTGATGTTTGTGGTCTTTGCCGACAGAAGTTCTACAAGTTTGATCTTATTGTTCCTGACTGCATACATCAGCGCTGAAAATCCTGTGTAATTGTCTATTTCATCAGGGTTGGAACCTTTTGAGAGAAGAAGTTCCGCAATATCATCAAATCCCATGCTGACTGCTGCAAGGAGCGGTCCGAAGCCGGTCGAGCCTACGGTTGTTGCAGAGGCACCTTTTTCAAGGATCATTTCAACAACCTTTTTATTTCCTGACTGTGCAGCGTAATAGATCATCGCATATCCGGCATTATCGACAAAATTAACATCCGCCCCTTTTGAAATAAGTATCTCGGCAACAGGGAATTTTTTGTAAGTAATCGCTTCTTTCAAAGGACTGTAGCTGTCGCTTGACACAAAATTGACATTTGCGCTTTTTGAAATGAGATAATTGACAATATCAACATACCCGAGCCTTGCAGCTATCTGAAGTGGAGAGTATCCGCTTGCATCCATTGAATTGACATCAGCGCTCTTTTTCTCGACAAGTTCCTTTACTGATGCCAGATTGTTGGTCTGGACTGCGTAATTTATTGTTCCTTTCTGATTAGCGGCGGTATTGTTGTAATTGTCATAACCGTAATAATCGTTATATCCGCCATAATTGCTCCCGTAGTTTAGAGCCGGGGCTTGAACCGGAGCAGGCATTTTCATTGAGTTAGCCTTTTCAAATCCGTCCTCGAAACCTTTTTTGTAGGCATCAGCATAAGTTGCGGCAAAATTCTTTTCGGCAGAACCTGTGGCACACGAAAGCATCCCAAACGCCGCAAACAGAATGATAACATTTTTCATTTTATTCCTCCTGAAGAGTTGACGCACAATGATAACTCAATACCGATTTATTTAAAAGAAAAGAATTCCATTTAGCTGTTTACTCCCCATCACTCAGACAATGTGCCGATTTTGTCTTGGTATCGTAGACGCATTCGTCATCTTCATAATTTTCGCAAGTATTTAAAATGCTTGTAAAATACAGTCCGTCTTTTTCGTAACATTTGCCGACATCTTTAGTTCCGACACAAATGCTTTCGGATTCAGTATCACAGGGACCTCCGTTTGGATAAAGACATTTTGCTTCATAACTACTTATTTCTACACAGTAGGGGCCTGAAAATTTACAATTATCTCTGTAAATGACATAAAAGTATCCGTTTTTTTTATAACAACTAGAAACCTGATTGTTTACACACACAGTGCCGTCAGAAGGACGACATTCTTGAACAGGAGTAGCACAATATGCGCTATTTTCTATCTGAATACACTTCTGAGAAAAGCAGCTTGATTCAATACTGACATAATAATCATCGTCTTTTTTATAACAGACAGCCCTGTTGTTGTCTACACAAACCGTTTCTGCTTCAGAGTTACATCCGATTACAGGAGTAAGACACAATGCTTTATTGTTAATTTCAACACAACGGTCTGTGTAGGTGTATCCTTCACAGCCATATTCATTTAGAGCCTCAGTATAAAAATTCCCATTATATTCATAGCATTTAGCAACATTTTGATCTAAACAGATGCTCTCAGTCTTGGAATTGCATCTATCTGAAGGTTTAACGCAGTTATTATCAATACAGATGCTGTCGTATTTTTTACAGTCAAGATGAGACCAATCATTTCCTCCCATAACTCCGCTTGAGCACTCATGCAGAACATCATCTTCACAGTAGGTGCGGCAGTCTTCTTCAAAAAGATCGCAACCGGTTAGAAATGTTGAAAGTATTAAAAGAATTGCGTTGAATTTCATTTTACCTCCCGGATTAATCTTCATCACTCAGACAATGTGCCGATTTAGTTTCAGGATCGTAGATACAACTGTTGCAGTAATATTTTCTATCGAAATAAAAAGAGCCGTCTTTTTCATAACAGACAGCAACAGAATCGTTTACACAGAAACTTTTAGTAGTTGAGTCACATTCGTTAATCGGAATAAGGCATTCGAGATCACCATTGCTGAGTTCCAGACATATACTGTCATCAATCCAGTCACAGTCGTAACTAAAAGATGCATAGTATCTGCCATTTTTTTCCCAACATCGTCCCTGCTGGTTTCCAATGCAGTGAAGATCAGTTGACGGAATACAGAAATCAACCGGTCGAAGACACATGGCTGTATTGTCAACTTCAACGCACTCCTCATAATCGTAACATTCCCTGTCATAACCGATTTCAATAAAGAAATCCCCGTCTTTTTCAAAACAATCGACCGGCTTGTTTTCAAGACACACCGATTTTGATTTAGAATTACAATCTTCAGAGGGGACAACGCATTTTGCTTCACTGCCGAACTGGACACAGACCTCATTGTCAGATGAATAACAGGAATCGGCGTTGATTGCATAAAACTTACCATTTTTTTCTATACAATAAGCAGAAGCATTCTCATCGGTACAGAAGCTGTCAGTAGAAGCATTGCATCTGTCAGATTTAAAAACACAGTAGGCAGTATTTCCTTTTTCAAGACACATCAAGCCATCTTCCTTGCAGTCTTCGGTATACCAGTCATCTGTTCCGCCGAATAAGCCGCCGTCGTTACTGCAGTGATGAATTATATCATTTTTGCAGTATGTTTCGCAGCTGTCAAAAAGATCGCAACCGGATAGAAGTATTGAAAATATAAAAAGTATTAAAAGTATTGCGTTTAATCTCATTTTATCTCCTGAATTGATCAAAAAGTTGAAAAAGTTTATCAGCCGAAAATATTTGTGTCAATTTCTTCCAGTTGCAAGGGCGGAAAATCTGATCTTCGCAAAGCTTCCGTTTTCGATAAAGCTCCAACGGACAAGCTGACGGACAGGTCTTTCGCATCTGCGAATTTCCGATTTAAGAACAAGGGTCGCTCCGCAAGAGACGCATGCGGTAGATCTCATCAGTCAGCCGGAGCTGAAAGGACTCGGAAGCCTTCCGACAGCGACCCCGTGAAAAAGATTATAGGAAATTGAATAGATTTTTCAAATATACATATGTTCTCATGTATTTAATTTTGCAATTTAATGATTTGTTCCGTCTGTTTTTTTATTTCCAAAAAGGTCTTTTCTGGCTTTAGCAATCGCTTTCAATTCATCGATGTCATTTGTTTTTTTCTCAGCTCGGAACAGAACTTTTTGGGCTTCTTCATTATTTTTTAACATCTCCATCCATGCTTTTGCTACATCCATCCATTCATAACAGAATTCCACATAGAATTTCTCTGATTTTCTGAGAACTCTTTTTGCGTTTGTCGTATCATTTAAAATTAAAATCCATTCCAGTGCAAGATATGTAAACTGTTCAACATGCTCTGCGTATGTTTCCGCTTTTCTAAGAAGCTGTTCCGTTTTTTTCACATCATTAAAAAGCTCCATCCACACACTTGCGATACTTGTCCAGTCATTTATGATGTTCAGGTTATCATTTGATTTTTCAGTTTCTTTTATCAAGTTTTGTATTAGCTGTTTAGCATGTTTTTCGTCATTCAGCAGTTTCACCAAGTTTTCCGAAAGTTCTATAACATCATAGAAGTTGTTCGCTTTTTCTTCAGCTAATTTAAGTACTTGTTCAGCCATTTCTTTGTCATTGAAAAGCTCAACCCAAGTGTTGGCGAGATGAATCAGATTGTTAAAGTTTTCAGCTTTATTTTCCGCTTTTTTAAGAAGCCGTTTTGATCTTCCGCTGTTGGAAACGGCTTTGTTCTTTGCAACATCAATATAAGTCCAGAATATCTTTGGATATTCTCTTCTTATTTTTAAAAAATTATCAAAAAAATCCACCATATATCCACCTTGAAAATCGCCACGGCTATTTGCTGAGTCGCAATTCATTAAAATTATATCGAAACATTATCTGTTGGCAACATCTTGAAAAAATTTAAGTTCCGGCTACTGTTGTCGTAGTTTTAAGAAAGTTGGAGATTTAATGAAAATCAATCTCAGAAAAACGACAGAGCTTCCATTAATTTTAAAAGGTTTGGAGGAAAACGCCGCCGTTTTTATAAAAGTGAGCGGCAGGATTTCGTATAAAACACTGATTGCTTCTTCTGAATATATGAAATCGGGGAATAAAAGAATTCATCTTGATATTTCGCATACTTTCGGAATTGACAATATTCCTGAAAAATGTTTTGAAAACTGTATAGATTTGAAAATGATGGATCTTCCTTTGAAAATAAGAGAAATCGGAGAACGGGCTTTTTGTGCAAGCGGTTTGAATGAAATTATAATACCTGAACGAGTTGTCCGGTTTTATTCGGGATGCTTTTTTGAATGCAGTTTTCTTGAAAAAGTTCAGATTACGGGCGATGTGTTTTTTTATGAATTCGATTATACCAGAAAAGAGGGTCCTTTTGAATCGTGTAAATCGTTGAAAGAAGCGATTCTGCCAGCAAAACTATATAAAATCGGTGCAAGAATGTTTGCATCCTGTACTTCTCTTGAAAAAATTAATATTCCTGAAAAACTGTCGGTTTTTGAATTCGGAGCATTTATGAATTGTGAGGAACTTCAAAATATCAAGGTAGGAAAAGATGTTATTATTATAGATGATTATGCTTTTTCCGGATGTTCCGGTGACATTACGGTTGACAAGGAAAATCGCAAGTACAGCAGTTATGAAGGAATGCTTTTTGACAAAGGGCAGGAGCGGTTGCTGTCTGTTCCGGCAGGCAGAACATCAGTGACAATTCCGGAATCTGTTAAAATAATAGAAGCCGGTGCTTTTTCTGATTGCAGAAAGATAAAAGAGATCACAATTCCAAATACGGTCAATGAAATAGAATGCGGTGCTTTTTACGGCTGCTCACAATTGGAAAATATTCATCTGCCCGAAAATATT
>DAOQAY010000129.1:0-8042 GCA_035354435.1 bacterium | reverse complement strand
AGCTTTTCAGAATCTATTAACATCCCGGAATACCTGAAGAAATACGCACTGAATTTTGAATACATTCTTTTTGACACTAAGGATTTTGATTTGACAATTGAAGATCGTTTCGGAAAGAATGCATATCTTATGAGTGTGCTGTCACTTTTGAAAGACAATGGCAGAATGAATCCTGAAAAGCTTGAAACAATTTTCCGGTATTTTAAAAGAAGCGGACTTGTTAAAGAACACGAAAACCTGATTATCCTGATGAGATATATCTATTTCACAAATCAGGTTGAAGAAAAAGAACTTGTGGATATAATGAAAACCGAACTTGGTGAAGAAACGGAGGAGATCATGCCGTCACTTGGAAATCAGATATTGCAGAAAGGAAGGCAGGAAGGAATACGGGAAGGAATACGGGAAGGAATAAAGGAAGGTGCTTTCGCCAAAGCCATAGAAACTTGTAGAAATGCTTTGATGAATGGAATCTCTTCTGAAATGGTTGCAAAAATCACCGGACTTCCACTCGAAAAAGTTCTTGAAATCCAGAAGTCATTGAAAATCAACTAATTCCAAAGATTTTACTGGATGTTGGTGTTTTTATTCTTGAGCATATTTTCATAGGCTTTCACAGCTTCACCAAGCGCTTTTGCAAATTCAGCCGCCTTTCTCGGAGTGACAACAATACGGTCGGTCACAAGACCAACCTGAGCTTGCGGCTGCATCATAATAAAATCGATCAGAAACTCGTTCTCGTTAAATGTAATGGCGAATGAATTTGCATAGTTACCAGCTGCGACATCATCATTTTTAATTCTAAGCTGAATGTTCTTTCCTTCGACTACCGGTTTGTTAACTGTTCCCATTTTATCCTCCAATAAGTTGTTTGAATTCTTCTTCGTTTATAACTTTGACGCCAAGTTCTGTTGCTTTTGCAAGTTTACTTCCGGCGTTACTTCCGGCAAGAAGATAGTGTGTCTTTTTACTGACTGATGATGAAACTTTTCCACCAAGTGCTTTTATTTTTTCAGCAAAAACTTCTCTTAATTGTGATAATTCCCCAGTAATTACAAATGTTTTTCCGGAAAGTATTTTGGTAGTAAGATCACTTTTTTCGGGATATACAATTGTCAATTCTTTTAAAAGTCTGTCAACAGCTTCTTTATTTTGAGGGTTTGAAAAGAAATTTTTAATTGACTGTGCGACTGTTTCACCTATTCCGTCAATGGCTGTAAGCATTCCGGTTTCAGCGGTCATAAGTTCTTGAATTGTGAAGTTTTTTGCAAGTTCCCCTGCCAGAAACTCTCCGACGCTGTCGATCCCGAGTGCATAAAGGAAATTCTGAAATTTCACTTCTTTGCTTCTGATTATCGCTTCGAGCAGATTATTGACACTTTTTTCACCCCATCCTTTTTCTGCACTGAGGAACATCGAGAAATTCTTCAATTTATATATGTCGGCAACCGATTTAAGCCAGCCCTTCCCGTACAGGAATTCAATCTGCTTTTCACCCAATCCGTCGATATCAAGACCTTTTCTTGAAGCAAAATGTTCAATAGATCCGGTTACTTTTGCAGGACAGTTAATGTTGGGACATTTAAGCGCTATCTTATCTTCATCTTTAACAAGCAGAGAATCGCAGACCGGACAATTGTAAGGCGCAAGCACTGTCACTTCATCACCGGTTCTCATCTGTTCGACAGGCGCTATGACTTCAGGAATGACATCTCCGGCCCTTCTTATAAAAACGGTGTCTCCCACCATCAGCCCTTTTCTTCTGATCTCATCAATATTATGCAAAGTCGCTCTTTTCACAACAACTCCGCCGATTTCGACAGCATCAAGTTCTGCAACAGGGGTAACAACTCCAGTTCTACCGACCTGCCATGTTATCTCATTGATTTTAGTGGTTTTTTCGATTGCAGGAAGCTTATAGGCAATAGCCCATCTGGGTGATTTTGTAAGAACTCCCGCCCTTTTCTGTTCTTCAAAACTGTTCAGCTTGACAACCAGTCCGTCAATATCATACGGAAGATCCGCTCTGACATTAAGTATGTGGCTTATTATCGACTCTATATCTTCAATTTTCACAATTATACTGAAATCAGGGGTTTTAAATCCTATCGCCCGCAGAAATGAATGGAACTTTTCCTGAGTTTCAACCGGCAGAGCCGTCAACCCGGTTATGCCGTAAGCAAAAAACTTGAGATTTCTTGAAGCTGTTATCCTGGGATCAAGCTGGCGCAGAGATCCTGCCGCGGCATTTCTGGGATTGGCAAACGGTTTTTCACTGTTTTTCAATTTTTTTTCATTTAAATCATTAAAACTTTTTACAGGCAGATATACTTCTCCGCGTATTTCAATCTTTTCGATTTCACTGAATTCTGCAATTTCCAGCGGAACATCCTTGACAGTTGCAACATTTTCAGTGACATCTTCACCTGTTTCACCGTCACCTCTTGTCGCCGCTTTAAAATATCTGCCATTATGATAGATTATGTTGACGGCAAGACCGTCTATCTTGTGTTCAACGACAAAACCCGACTCAGGACTGAACTCAAGCCTGTTGAAAAAAGATTCAACTTCTTCAACTTCAAAAGCATCGTCAAGCGACATCATCTTTTCTGAATGAACAACTTTTCTGAAACCTTCTCTGACAACCGAACCGACTCGCATCGTAGGCGAATACTGAACTCTGATGGAAGGATCTGCTGTTTCAATATCAACAAGCTCACGGTAAAGCACATCATATTCCGCATCGCTCATAATAGGGGAATCGTCCCGATAATATGCAGATGATGCCCTGTTTAAAAGATTTACAAGCTCAAGATACCGTTCTTTCAAAATCACCCCTCGAATTTAAGGTTTTTCAGGTGATTTATATCTCAAAATCATCCTAAAGTCATTAAAATTGCACAAATCACGCTACTGGTTAAAATATTTGTGAATGTTTTTCAGGAGAGAGAAAATGGAGAGGAGAAAAGAGGATATTTTTTATGAGTCTCTTATTCAACGGTCACCTTTCGGATTTGCACTTTTCAAAATAATTCTTGATCGAACAGGATTCCCATGTGATTATGAATTCATTGACCTGAACAGAACATATGAGAAAATCACCGGATTCACGAAAAACTCCACAGTAGGAAAAACAATTACATCAATCATATCAGTAAAAAACGCTGAAATAAGCAACAGAATCAGAATCTTCGGCGAAGTCGCTCTCAATAACGGAGAATACTCTTTTGAGCAGTATTCACTCCCTTTGGGAAAATGGTTCAAGGTCAGCGTCTATTCTCCCATGAAGCATTATTTTGTAACTATGTTCATTGATATAACAGATAAAAAGCTGGAACAGAACAATATTGAGAAATTTTTCTCCCTTGATCTGGATCTTCTTTGTATTACAACCATTGATGGCAATTTTATTAAAGTGAACAGTGCATGGGAAAATCTTCTCGGTTTTTCGAAAAATGAACTGGAAAATAAAAGTTTTCTTGATATTGCCCATCCGAAAGATATTGAATCGACAAAAACAGCTCTTGAAGAAATAAAAAATGGTAGAAATATCAAGAACTTCATCAATCTGTGTGCCTGTAAAGTAGGAGGATACAGAATGATCGAGTGGAGCTGGCAGCTTTCCGATGGACTGATCTATGCTTCAGCAAAAGATATTTCAGAACATAAAATTACCGAGACTGAGTTAATGAGAGAAAAGCTTCTGCTTAAGACCATTCTGAACGGAATTCCAGACATCATATCGCTTCAACGACCTGACAATACAGTTATCTCATATAATCAGGCCGGATATGACTTTATCGGCAAAGAACCTTCTGAAGTTGATGGAAAAAAATGTTACGAAATTATGGGACATGGAAAAAAATGCAATTTATGCCCCTCAGAAAGAGCATTACAGTTAAAAATTCCTGTTTCTGTAGAAAAATATCTTCCTGAAATGGATGTCTGGTTTGATGCGACAACTATTCCTATATTTGACCAGAATAGAAATATAACAATGCTGGTTGAGATCATGCATAATATAACCTCCAGAAAAATTGCTGAAAATGAACTTATAAATGCAAAAAAGATTGCTGAAAATGCCAGCAGATTCAAGTCTGAATTTCTCGCAAACATGAGTCACGAGATCAGAACACCGCTCAATGGTGTTATCGGGTTTACGGAACTTCTCAGAAATTCGAACCTTGATCCGGTGCAGAAAGAATACGCTGCGAATTCTTATGCTTCAGCACACTCTCTGCTCGGAATCATTAATGATATTCTTGATTTCTCAAAAATTGAGGCAGGAAAACTCGAAATAGATGAAATAAAGACCAATATTATTGAGCTTGTGGAACAGGCCGCAGATATTGTCAAATACAACGCATCTTTGAAAAATATAGAGATACTTCTCAATATAGACCCTGAACTTCCGAGATTTGCAACGGTAGATCCACTGAGATTAAAACAGATCATGATCAATCTTCTCGGCAATGCTGTTAAATTCACCGAAAAAGGCGAAGTCGAAATAAAACTGAATTTCAAAAAAACAGATGTCGAAAACCATGGCAAATTCTTCTTTTCAGTCAGAGACACCGGAATCGGGATCACGGCTGAACAGCAGAAAAATCTTTTTTATGCTTTTTCACAGGCTGATGCATCAACAACAAGAAGATTTGGCGGAACAGGACTCGGTTTGACGATATCTAACAAACTTCTGCAAAAAATGGGAGGTGCGTTTGTTGTCGAAAGTATTCTGGAAAAAGGAAGTACTTTTTCTTTTACTATCGAAAAAACATATGAATATGGTGATCCGCTTCAACCCGGAAATATTCAGAATATCGGCAATGTTTTAATTATAGATGATAATTCAAACAATCAGATGATCCTTAAACACACCCTTGAAATCTGGAAAATCCATTCTGAAACTGCATCAAGCGCTGCTGAAGGGCTCAATATAATTGCTAGATCCGGATCGTTTGATGTTGTTATTGTTGATTACCTTATGCCTGGAATGAACGGAATTGAGCTGATTTCCATGATCAGAGAATTGCATTATGACATGGATATTATTCTTCTGCACAGTTCTTCCGATGATGCATATATCCATTCAGAATGTCAGAAACTTAATGTAAGACACAAACTCACAAAACCTATCAAGCTGGGTGAACTCTTCAGACTGCTGAGTAATTTAAAAAACCCCGATTTCAATGGTCTTACAAAAAATAACGAGCAAAAAACGGAAACGAATCAAAATAATAAACCTGAAAATCCAAGGATCATGATCGTTGAAGATGTTGCACTGAACATGAGTCTTGTAAAAACTCTTCTGTCTGAAACATTTCAACATGCTGAATTTATTGAAGCTACAGACGGATTTGAAGCAGTTGAAAAATATTCTGAATATCATCCCGACATTATTCTTATGGATATTCAGATGCCTGGAAAAGATGGATATACAGCCGCAAAAGAAATAAGAGATATTGAATTAAATTCCGGGAAACGATGTCCTATAATCGCATTGACTGCAGGTGCAATAAAAGGCGAAAAAGAACGGTGCATTGAAGCCGGAATGGATCATTTTCTCACAAAACCTATCAATATTGATGAGCTTTCTGTCACAATTATTAAATATCTTTCCAATAAAAGATCACCTGAAAAACCGGTTCAGGTCAAAGAAACTTCAGAACCAGTTCAGTTTGACAGGGAGACTTTGCTAAAAGAATTCAACGGAAAAGAAAAACTTCTGGACGAATTCCTGATAGAAGCAATAGAAGTTATTGATGAATATGTTGACAGTCTGGACAAGATCATATCAGACAACGAAACTGAAAAAATAAAAAGAACGGCCCACGCTTTGAAAGGTGCTGCTTTAAATATACGATTCAACAAGCTGGGACTCTTGGCAAAAACTCTTGAAAATACTGAAAATTATGAACCTGAGATTATTTCAGCATTGTTGAAAAATATTAAAGATGAATGGGGATCATTAAGAAAATCTATTGAGAATCCTGAATCTCCTTCAATATCTCAATAAAAGCTTTTCTTCTGTCTTTGGCACCAGTTATCGGTCTCCCGATCACCAGATAATCACTTCCCGATCTTAATGCCGATGCCGGAGTTGCAATTCTTTTCTGGTCATCCGCCGAACTTGATGCAGGACGAATACCAGGAGTAAGTATTTTAAAATCTGGACCGCAGGCATTCCGTATCATCTCAACTTCAAGAGGGCTGGCAACAACACCGTCCATGCCAGATGCTTTTGCAAGCAGTGCAAGCCGCTTCACCTGTTCCGCCGGGCTTACAGAAATACCGGTTTCCTTCAGATCCTCTTCAGCCATACTGGTCAGAACTGTTACAGCAAGCACCATCGGAGGATTTTGAAGTTTATTCATTTCCGCCCTGACAGCCTCCATCATTTTTCTTCCGCCGCCGGCATGGACATTGAAAACCTTCACTCCCAGTTTTGCCGCTGCAGCGCCTGCCATTGCGACAGTGTTTGGAATATCGTGATATTTAAGGTCAAGAAAAACATCCTCTCCCATTTTTACAATTTCTCTGACAAGTTCAGGTCCTTCAGCTGTAAAAAGCTGTTTCCCTATTTTAAAACATGCACCGAGACCCTGCAATTCATTAACAATTTCAAGTGCTTCCGCTTTTGTGTTGACATCAAGTGCAACAAAGATCTTACCTTTTTCCATTAACATTCTCCATGTTTTCTATTCAGGCGGCTTATTATCAAACGGCAGAAACAGATCAAATTCAGTTCCTGCACCCGGTTTAGACTTCAGTGAAACGGCTCCACGGTGGTCTTTTAAAGCCTTAAAGACTGAAGTCAGTCCAAGACCAGTCCCCGTTCCAGGTTTTTTAGTTGTGAAAAAAGGTTCAAAAACCTTATCCTGAATATCTTCACTTATACCGGACCCGTTATCTTTAACACTGATCTTAATATATTTTCCCGGAGTAAGCAGCATCGGATTGACAGTATCTGCCGGAACAAAATATTCTGAAGTTGCAAGTTCAAGTTTTCCATCCTCAGACATGGCATCTCTCGCATTAAACATAAGATTGATCAAAGCATTCTGCAACTGGTCAGGGTCACCTTTTATCATAGGACGGACAACCTTAAAATTTTTAGTTATCTTTATTTTTTTATCGATTCCGGGAGTTGCAAGATCAAGCGTTTTCACAATCAGTTCGTTAATATCAAATTTAACAAGCTCTCCATTGCTTTTTCTGGAAAAATCGAGAAGCCTTCTGGTCATATTAAAAGCACGCATTGAAGCTTCTTTAATTCTTTCGATATAACATTCGGCTTCATAGTTATCATTGACAAAACCGCTTAATAATTCAGCATTTCCGATTATTCCGCTTATCATATTTCCAAAATCATGCGCAAGACCGCTTGCAAGCTGTCCGATAGCTTCCATTTTCTGTGTCTGCTTCAACTGTTCCTCAAGAAGATATTTTTCTGTCACATCCCTGAACACAAGAACAACTCCGTTTATCGCTCCTGAATCATCTGTTATTGGAGCACCGCTATCTGCTATCTGGAACTCCTTTCCGTTCTTTCCTATCAATACTGTGTGATTTGCAAGACCTATCACACCACCTTCTTTCAACACCTTCGAAACAGGATTTTCAACCTGTTCTCTCGTAAAAGCATTTACTATTTTAAACACCTTATCAAGCGGCTGTCCTGTCGCATCAGCCAGCATCCATCCGGTAAGTTTTTCAGCGACAGGATTCATCATGACTATATTGCCCTTGGAATCAGTAGATATAACACCGTCACCTATTGAATTAAGAGTTGTTCTCAGCTTCTCGTTGCTTTCCTTCATTTTTCTTTCAGCTTCAACTCTTTTCGTAATATCAATAGCATTGACAATTATGGCTTTCCCGCCATCAATATCTATCAATGAAACCTTGATATCCGCCCATCTTTCAGTCCCGTCCTTTGTCAGAATACAAGTATCATATCTGTCTTCGGCATCATCACCCTCAAGTCTTCTTTTTGCATATTCCGATATTTTTGAGACATGCTCAGGATGAATATATTTCAG
>DAOQAY010000128.1:0-8043 GCA_035354435.1 bacterium | reverse complement strand
CATATCTTGCAATAATCCGCTGTTTGAAGTTAAATATCGGAGCAATTTATCCGGGTTTGCATGTTGAAAATATTCAGATACTTCTTTTTTATTACAATTATTTTCAGTATTTTTGAGCTGTATTCTCTTGAACGGGTGAAGTTCAGGAAATATGAAACTGACCACCAGATAATTTATTTTTCGTCAAATCTGAGCGACGGGGCGGTTTCAAGGCTGATAAAACAGGCAAAAAGGTCTGAAGAATTTATCGAAGCGCTTTATGGCTGGGTTCCCAAAAAAAAGATAGTCACAGTCTATGACAGAGAGACCGACACGGCAAACGGCTGGTCAAGAAGTTATCTGAAAAACACAATGTTTCTCTATACTTTCCCTGCTGAAAGATATTCAGAGCTGAACAGTTACAAAAGCTGGGAGCAGGGGCTTCATGTCCACGAATATACTCATGCAACCCAGATCGGAATGACAAAAGGTTTTCCTAAATTCATCAACACGGTTTTCGGCAATATCTATTTTCCTGGCGGAATGGCTCCCAGATGGATGCTTGAAGGTGCGGCGGTCTACAGCGAATCGCTCATTGATGGAAAAGGGAGGCTCAACAGTCCGCTTTACAAAGCACAGTTCGATTCGTTCTTTTTAAAAGGTAATGAACTGACGATTGGTGAGCTTTCTGGAATTTCAGATCACTGGATGGGTGGCGGTCTGCAGTATCTTTTCGGAACATATTTTTATGCGTATCTTGTTGAAAATAAAGGCAAAAAAGCGGTTTCTGATCTTTTCGTTGAACTTTCGGATGATGTCATTCCGTTCATGGTTCAATGGGCATCAAAAAAGACACTTCATTCAAGACTTTCAAGTTTGTACAAAGATTTCATAAATGAAAACAAGGCGAGAGTTTCCGGTGCGAATGTCAGTAAAAGCGGAATTTACAAGTCAAAAGAGAGATTTGTTTCGGTTTTTGCAGAGCTTAACAGCGATAAATATATTTTTTCCGGAACCGGACTTGTCAGAAGAAAGATCTACAGTTTTGAAAAAGGGGAAACAAAAAAGATCGTGTCCATGCCTTCACACAATTCATTTTCGTATCTTAACGGGCATATCCTTGTTCCGTTGAGCATAAGGGTGGGCGACAGATACATAAGAAATGAAGTTTTTTATATGGACCTTAAAAAAAGAAGCATCAAAAAACTTACTGAGAACGAAAGTGCCGTTGAAACCGCTTTCGGCAGGAATGATGATTATTTCTATTCGTCATATCGTGACGGAGTGAACAGGATAACCCATTCAAAACTTGATGGAACCTTGATAAAAGAGTGGGAATTCAGGCAGTTGGATTCAATTTACAGCATTTCAGTTTCAAAAGACGGATCGAGGTTGGTATTTTCAGGAAATATTTATGACAGGGAAAAGAACATTTTCTTTTTCGATATAAAAAACAATGAGTTGACAGAAGTTCAGATACCGGGCGATCAGTATTCTGTCTATTTTCAAAGTGACGATGAAATTGTGTTTTCATCAGAGCTTGAAAGCAGAATAGTTCCGATGAGCCTTAATTTAAAAACAGGAGATCTGATCCAGCTTTACAGGCCCGAACTTATTACACTTTTTCCCAAACTTATTGACGGGAATATCCATTTTATATCTTTCGATAATGATGGATATTTTTCAGCATGGGGTGTGGCTGAAAGGATAGAACTTGGTAAAATATCTGAAGACAAATTTGTAAAAGTTAAGGTCGCTGAAGCTGAAAAAGAGGGTTCTGAACTGAAAAGAGCAAAATTTTATGAAGGAATGTTCCCTGCTTTGATAATTCCTAATTATTCCGGTTCGTCAAATTCGCACACTCTGGGGTTCACAATATCCGGTGAATCAAATGATATGGAAAGGTCATATGACATAAGTTACAGCAAGACCTGGGGTGGAAGCGACAGACATTATGCTGTGATTAACTACTATGACAGCAGTATCTGGCCGGGATTCAGATGGTATTTTTCATACGGCAGAGAAGAGGGCAAAATAGGCGGAAATTATGTGACTCATGCTGCATATAACCGTTTTAATTCAGGATTTTCGCTCTCAAGTTCATTGAATTATCCGGTTTTTATCTGTCCGTCCAAAGTTGTTTCAATGAATCACAGCATCGGCACTTCATTTGGAATAAGCGGTACTCAGATCGAAATAGAAAAACTGAAAGATCCGCTTGAAATAACTCCATTTATTCATGACAAATTAAGTTTAGCAGCTTCATTTTATTATGGATTTTCGTTTTCACTGAATCCCGGCTCGTATTATCTTTTCAGTGATATGGACAGATTTTCGATGTCATTTCCTGTAGCATTTCACAAGTCGCTTTTTGATGACGGGCGATCAATATCATTTTCACCTTCAGGCAGGTTGAGTTTTCTTCTTCTTCCAAACGGAAAACTCGGCTTTCTGACAAAACACTCGCTTTACCTGAGATTCCTTACCGATTCTTATTATGTTATCGGCGGAAATGAACTTGGCACAGATATTTTGAACCTCAACACTTTTATTTACGGCGGATCATCAAGCGTTACCGTAAGAGGTTATAATTACGGCGCTTTTGGTGGACAGCACATCTATTTCACAAATAACGAGTTCAGATTTCACCTCTTGTCGATCGAAAGAGGACTCGGCACAGTTCCGCTCATGTTCAAAAATGTGCAGGGATCTATATTTTTTGACCTCGGCGTGGCATCTCCCGACATCAACATGTTCGATGACCAGTTCATAGCAGGAATCGGCGGCGAATTGAAACTTTACACCGTCTGGTGGTACAGAGTTCCTATCATGTTCACCTTCGGAACCGCATACGGACTCACCGCAAAAGGACAGCTCAACTTTTATTTCTCTTTAGGGAATTCGTTTTGAGAACGATGTTTGCTTGTAAAATTTGATTTGTTCACCATGAAGTAATATTTTTATTTTAAGGCTAGTTGATAAATAGTTTTCGGAGATATTGCTATGAATTTTCTTGAACTGGCAAAGCAACGGTGTTCGATCCGTTCGTTTGCAGATAAACCGGTGGAAAAGGAAAAACTTGAATATATTCTGGAGGCGAGCCGTGTCGCTCCGACAGCATGTAACAAGCAGCCTCAGCGCATTATTGTTGTGCAACACCCTGAAAATATTGAAAAAGTTCAGAAAGCATATAAGACATTCGGGTCTCAATGTGTTCTAATTGTCTGTAGAGATGATAGAGAAGCTCTGAGTAGAGAATTTGACAATAAAAGCCCAGGAGATCTGGACATCGGAATTGTGACAGATCACATGATGCTGGCAGCAAGGGAAATTGGAATCGGTAGTGTCATGGTAGGGCTTTTTGATCCGGAAATTATCAGGAGAGAGTTTAATATTCCAGATTACATTGAACCGACAGTTCTGCTGATTTTAGGGTATCCTCAAGATGGTTTTCTAAGTGCGGATCGTCATTTGACAAAACGGAAACCGATAAATGAAACGGTAATGATGGAAGAGTACATGGAGTGAAAAAAACTGCTAAACAGACGGGAATTTGTCAATAGCGGGTAAAATGTTTATAAATCTGAAATTTTCATATATTGAATGTGCACTGAAATTGTGAAAAACAGTGTGTGATGCGATCGTGTAAAAGAATGAAAAAACTTGGGTTTATAAAATAAAATCAAGATAGTTTGCTCTGTTCACGACTTCAAAAGATGCCTCACTGTAGTTTTCTATCCATAGTGCCGGAGCTTGCGGTATTTTTCCCCCGTACTTAAATTCATAACCGAAAAGTTTTCCTTCTCTTTCTTCGACAAGATCTATTTCCTGCTGATTCCATGTTCTCCAGAAATAGCTGTTAAGCAGGACATTTTTATAGGAATTTCTCTTAAGCCGTTCAATAAACATAAGATTTTCCCACAGTTGTCCGATATCATTTCTTATACTCAAAGGATTGAAGTTCGAAATAAGAGCATTTCTTATCCCGGTATCGTAAAAATAGTATTTGTTTTTTTTGACAATCTCTTTTCTCAGATTTCTGCTGAAACCGGTGAGGCGGAAAATGACAAATGATTTCTCAAGAATGTCGATATAACGATTCACTGTTTTTGCATCAACTCCGATGTTCTTTCCAATTTCTGAGAGTGAAACTTCACTGCCTGTCTGAAAAGCGAGCATTCTCAGGAGGTCAAAAATTACACGACTGTTTTTAATCCGGTCAAAAGCAATAATATCTTTAAGAAGATATGAATGAGTAAGTTCTGTAATTATTCTGGATTTTTCCTCTTTTGATTCCGCCGTGATCACTTCAGGGTAAGATCCGTAAACAAGAAACTCCTCAAGTTTTTCTTTTAAGTCGTATCTGTTAAGTGTTTCTGAAAGTTCTATCTGGGCGACAGGAAACATTGTCAGAGTCCTTTTCCTTCCGGTCAGAGGTTCTCCGACTGTTCCTGCCAGTTCAAAAGATGAAGAACCTGTGGCAATGACCATAAGTTCCGGATTGTTATCTATCAGCATTTTAAGTCCTGAGCCTGCATCAGGAATTTTCTGGGCTTCATCTATTACAACGAGTTCGTAGCCTTTTGCATATTCAGATAATTTGTCAGGATTTCCTGATGAAAAAAGTTCAGTTATCCTGAAATCTTCACCGTTATCAAAACGGTATTTAAGCTGAGTTTTTGAGAGAAAATTCTTCAAAAGAGTTGTTTTTCCTACCTGCCGTGGACCGAAAACTACAAGAACTTTTCCTTTTTTCAGATAGTTATTAAGATCATCCAAAGCTCTCGGAATCATGTCTGTCTCCCTTAAAAATACAGTCTTAGAATACCAAATTCCCTGAAATTGTCAAATTTTGAGGAATTTAATTCCTTGAAATAATCAAATTTTAAGGAGTTAGTGTCCCTGAAATTTTTAAATTATATCAAATTCCGATCTTTCTAATTGAAGTTCAGCAGTAAAATTTGATTTGTACAGCCTGAAGTAATATTTTCATAGAAACTGGTTTATCGGGACAATGGATATGAATTTTATAACAGAAAGATTAAAGCTGAGGCCCGTTTCCATTGATGACAAAGAGACGGTTTTCAGATACCGTTCGGACAGTGATACTAATAAATATCAGGGCTGGATTCCAGAGAATATTAAAGATGTAGAGGAATTTATTGGAAAAACGGCAACGGAGCCTGATCTGCCAGGAACATGGTTTCAACTGGTGATCATCGAGAAAAGAACGGACAGCATTATCGGGGACATAGGAATACATTTTCTGAATACTGACAACAAACAGGTGGAAATCGGCTATACACTGGACCGTGATTATCATGGCAAAGGCTATGCAAAAGAAGCCTTAATCAGAGTGATTGACTACTTATTTAATGATTTGAAAAAACACCGGATAACAGCATCAATTGATCCCAAAAACACAGCTTCAATAAAACTTGTGGAAAAACTCGGATTCAGAAAAGAAGCCCATTTCATCGAAAGCCTCTATCTGAACGAAAAATGGGTCGATGATGCAGTGTTCGCAATACTGGAAAAAGAGTGGAAAGAACTTAGATCTGAATTCTGATCTTTCCCTGAGCGAATTGGCTCAGGACAAGCTGCTATAAGAAAGAATGACTGGATTCATACGGTTGAAAAAATCATTAAAAAGTTGCTGAATTTATTTGAAAAATGAATGATATGGATGTAATTTAGAGCCATGAATTTGAAACATGTTGAAGATTTGGAGTAAAAACATGGAAGCACTAAAAAGATTTGCATATGAACCGGATTACGCAATTGCTCCGGGAGAGACATTGAAAGAAACGATGGAATCTTTCAACATGACTCAAAAAGAACTTGCAACAAGAACCGGCTTGACAGAACAAACGATCATCAGAATATTCAAAGGGGACCAGCCGATTACTTACGAAACGGCAAACAAACTGGAGCTTGTTACAGGTGTTCCGGCAAGATTCTGGAATAATCTTGAGTCAAATTACAGAGAAAAATTGGAGGGAAAACATGGATTTTGAAAATTTGTACAAAAAAGGCAAGAAAAATGTCCATCAGAAGGAAGATTATTTGACAGAACTCATTGCTTTCATGGCAAATATTTCAGATGAGTTTAAAAAGATTTATCTTACTGAATTTCTTGGTTTTAAAGGTATCAGGAAGTTTGAAGATTACTCGTTTGAAACTCAGAGCAGAAAAGGGGAAGAAACAAAATCAATAGCTGACTTGGTTGTATGGAAAGGAGCTAATGTTATTGCTGTTTGTGAGCACAAGATTGACTCTGACATAAACGGCGGTCAACTTACAAATTACAGGGGAGAATATGAAAAATGCAAAAACTTCTTTTTAATTAAACCAGAATATTCTCAATTGAGAAAGTTAAATAAAAAAGAGAAAGATTTTTGGAATGAGCTCACATGGGAACAACTGTTTGAAGTTATTAAAGAAAGCTTTTTTCCAAAATACTGGAAATACGACACTGACGAAGATTACTTTGAGCATGATAAAAAACCGAAAAGAACCTCCGAAAATAAATTGATATATTACTTTCTGGCATATCTTGTGTCAGAGGGTTTATTCCGTCTTGATATGAATTATTACGCTCAAGAATACAAGAGTTTTTCTAATTTATTAAAAAAATCAAAACAAAGTGTCAGCAGGTTTTTTGAATATGTTAAATTGCTTAAAACAGAAAAAGGCAGGCAACAAGGCGGAAGCAAAATAAGAGATTTTATTGATAACTGGCGAATATATATTAAATACAAAGAAGATTATATGGGTTTTTACGGATATTATATTGGTGAAAATGATAATGAATTCTGCATGTTGGATTGGAATAAAAAAAATAAACCGATGAAATTTGATAGAATTAAAAATAAATACTCATCAGAATTTTCACTGAACTTTAAATCAATTAAAGATTTCAACAAACAGTTTGAGAAGACTGCGGATTACTTGCAAGACATGAATTCATTGTTGCTTGAAATAGTGAAGTTTGTTGGTTCAGAACTATCTATTAACTCGGAAGAATTTAAACTTAATGCCGAAAAAGAAACAGAAGATATGGTTTATGAATTTGAATACAAAAAAACTCGTTTTCAAATATCATTTTCAGAGAACAGTTTTCGGTTATATTTTTCAGGCACATCAAAACAACCAAAAGGTTCAAGAGCTTATGAACATCATGAAGACTGGCGATATTTTGAAATAAATGTTGAAAATATGAAATTTACAGGGAAGAATTTTTCAGGAATAAAGAAAAGCTTCGTCAGACATATGAATACTTTTTAAAATAAATTTTTTTTTGGTGTTTTATTCAAAATGCCAGCGGTATTAAATATGCGGACAGTGTCCGTACAATTGAATGTTTGTAACATGTTGTAATTGTAGTTAATATTCTACTTCTCCCCGAACAGCTCAACTTGATATTTGTAGATTTCCATTGGTGTGAGGATGAGGGTTCTATATTTGCTCAAGAAATTCTTTCCAACCATAAGGAAATCCCATTTCTTTGATATCAACTTCCGGATATTCCTTTAAAAGATCAAAAATCCTGTTTTTCCAACTGCTTTTTGGTGCAATGGTTTTTAGAAAACAAGAACATATTGCAATAATAACAAAGATATGACTTTGAGAATACCTGTCAACAATATCCCATTGTTTATACTTTCTTGAATTTGGTAAAAGCGGTTTTACGGAGAGCATTTTGTTCCATAATCTTGAATGATGAGCACAGATGTTTCTTATGTAATTAAGCGAAAGAAACCATGATTCTAAAACCTTGTCAGGAATTTTCGTTTCTCTGGCAAATTCTTTTGAAAGTGAAGAATCATAACTTCTAAAAATTCTTACAACATCTCCAAAAGACATTATTTCAACAGATATCCATATCGGGGGAAGTGAATGACTGTCTCCGTATTTTAATTTAAAGTGATTCTTGAATAATTCCTGATTCCTATCATATTCATCCGAAATACTTGCAATCCATTTATCAAAATCGACATTTAGTCGAGGAAAGATTCTCTTTTCACTGTAACTGAAAGGACCTTCATTGTGTGCAATATGATA
>DAOQAY010000127.1:0-8102 GCA_035354435.1 bacterium | reverse complement strand
AAAAAGCAGCTTTGTTCTGAGCCGCTCTTATTCTGACCTTCACTTCATTTAAAAAACCAGGATAACTATTTTCACTCATATTCAAACCTCCGAAATAGAATCAATATAACAATTCCAGTTTTACATGTAACTGAGTTCAATATATCTAATATGGATTCAATTTTCAAGAATTTTGAAATGACTGTTGTGTAATATTTTTCCAACTCTTTCAGTGAGGGACTGGGTAAGTTGAAAAAGTTTTGGGACAGAATGTTGCTCTGTATAAAACAACTTGACTTTTATAATTTTTGGAGCAACATGAAAACCACTTGGGTTTTTTGAGTTTTCAAAGTTTTCAAAGTTTCCGGAGGTGACAGTTATGAGCGATGTGCTTCGTGAGCAGGTTTTAAATGAGGCAAAAAAACTTTTTTTCGTTTATGGTTTTAAAAGAATAAGCATGGACGAGATCGCTTCGGCGTGCAAAATGAGCAAAAAAACAATTTATCAGGTATATCCTTCAAAAGATGATCTGATAAAAGAATGCGTTGATAAAATAATAACCGGAAAAATTTCGCATATTCATCAGATCCTTGATTCAAGCAATTCGGTTTCTGCCGGGTTTAAAGGAATGTTTGAAGTTTTCCGTTCGCTCAATCAGGATGTTTCTGAGGCAATGATGCTGGACATAAAAATGATGCCCGATGTCTGGAACATGATAGAAGAAAAAAGACTGACTGTTTTTGAAAGAATGGAAACTCTTATTGAAAAAGGTAAAACTGACGGCAGTATCAGGGCCGATCTGAATGTCGATCTTTTTTTGCGCATTTTCATGGGAATATTACAACGGTTTGCAAATCCCGCAATGTTCTCTGAGTTGAATTTACGCCCTTCTGATTTTATTGCACAGATGAAAATGGTTCTTTTTGAAGGAATATTAACAGACAAGGTCAGGGAGCAGTTAAAATGAGAATAAATTCAATAATTCTGATAAGTTTAACGATTCTGGCTTTTTCGTCATGCAAAAAAGAGGAATCCGCCGTTCTGACACTTTCAGGAACTGTCGAATCAAAAGATGTAAGAATATCGGCTCTTGTCGGCGGAAAACTGACGGAACTTAATTATGATGAAGGCGATGAACTGAAAAAAGATTCCGTCATAGCAAAAATCGACTGCCGGGACTATGAACTTCAGATCATTCAGGCTGATACGGTCATCAAAGGTGCAAAAGCCAGATTGCGGCTTATCAGGAACGGTGCAAGAAAAGAAGATATCGGCTCTGCTTCCGAAGTTATAAAACAGGCGGAAATCGGTCTCGAAAAGGCTCAGAAAGAATATGACAGGCTTGAAAAACTTTTTCAGGTCGGCAGTATCACCGAGAAAGAATTTGACGACATGAAAGTTCAGCGCGACAGATCACAGTCCCAGCTTGAACAGAGCAGACATGTTCTTGAAAAACTCCGGAATGGCGCTCAAAAGGAAGAAATAGACTCTGTTATTGCATCAGTTGAACAGGCTGAATCGTCGAAAGCGATACTTCAGAAAAAGGTTAATGACTGCGTAATTACTGCTCCTTCTGACGGAACTGTTCTTCACAGGCTTGCTGAACCGGGCGAAATTGTAAGTCCGGGAGCTACGATATTGACAGTGAGCGATATAAGCAAAGTCAAAATAAGAGCATTTGTTCCTGAAAAAGAACTCGGATTTGTAAAGAACGGTGCCGAAGTACAGGTTTTCATTGACACTTTTCCCGGAATCAGTTTCCCCGGCAGGGTTGCGGCAATATCTTCTGAAGCAGAATTCACGCCAAAGACCATACAGACTGCTGATGAAAGGGTCAAAACAGTTTATGAATTCAAGGTGATCGTTGAAAATAAAGACCGCATTTTCAAGCCGGGAATGCCTGCCGATATCGTTATAAATAAAACCAGAGAATAAAATGGATTCTGTTCTTGAAATAAAAAATGCCTTTTTTCTATATGGAGCAAATAAGGCTCTTAATGCCGTCTCCTTCGATGTGAAAAAAGGTTCTACTTTCGGGATCATAGGTCCTGACGGAGCAGGAAAGACAACGCTCATCAGACTTTTCTGCGGGCTTTTGAAACCGGATTCAGGCACTTGCACAGTTCTTGGATTTGATACAGTGAAGCAGAAATACCAGCTTATTCCGAAGATCGGATATCTTTCGCAGAAATTTTCTCTTTACGGTGATCTGAGCGTTGACGAGAATATCGACTTTTTTGCAAGTATCCACAATGTTAAGAATTACAAACCTAAAAAGGATGAACTGCTTAATTATATGGGACTTTTTCAATTCAGGAATCGTCTGGCAGGAGCGCTTTCGGGCGGAATGAAACAGAAGCTCGCTCTAACTTGCACTCTTATACACACTCCCGAGATAATTTTTCTTGATGAACCAACAAACGGTGTCGATCCTGTTGCACGCCGTGATTTCTGGGAGATCTTGAAAAACATTGCATCTCAAGGAGTTTCCATAATAATATCTACACCTTATATTGATGAAGCCGAAAAATGTGACTATATTGCGTTCATGAATAAAGGATCTGTGATATCCTGTGATACTCCGGCAGTAATAAAATCAAAATATCCCGATCACCTTTTTGAGATATCATCAAACGATGTTCATGAAGCTAAAAAAATTATTGAAACTGCCGCAGATATAAAGTCTGTCCAGATATTCGGGAATAAACTTCACGCCGGTGTTGCCAGAAACACTGAAGGGCAGAGTTATCTATCCGTAATTCTTAAAGATAAGGTCAATATTGAAAACATTAGGGAAATAAAGCCGACACTTGAAGATGTGTTCATTGATCTGCTGGAAAACGGTGTAAAAAATGACTGAACCTGTAAAAATAATAACCGTTGCGGAACTTGAAAAGCATTTCGGTTCATTCAAGGCGGTAAAATCAATTTCATTTCATGTAAATAAAGGTGAGATATACGGCTTTCTCGGTGCAAACGGTGCAGGGAAATCGACAACAATAAAAATGCTTTGCGGTCTTCTTGAGCCTGATGGCGGAACAGCTGAAGTTGCCGGATTCAATGTGGGGAAAAATCCTGAGGAAGTAAAAAAGCATATCGGTTACATGTGTCAGAAATTTTCACTTTATGAAGAGCTGTCGGTCAGGGAGAATCTCTATTTTTTCGGCGGAATATACGGTCTCGGAAAAGGTAAACTTAAAAAAAGGATAGCGGAAGTTATTGATATTCTTTCACTTTCAGAAGTTGCAGATACTCCGTCAGGATCACTTCCGAGAGGTTTCCAGCAGAGGCTCGCCCTCGGTTGTGCGATGATCCATGAACCTGAGATCATTTTTCTTGATGAACCCACAGCAGGTGTTGATCCGGTCCAGCGACGCAATTTCTGGAATATCATCAATGATCTGTCAGTTGCAGGAACTACTGTTTTTGTAACCACGCACTTTCTTGATGAAGCAGAGTTCTGTCACAGGATATCGTTCATTGTGGACGGTGATATCGTCGCTGATGATACTCCGGCGGAACTTAAAAAAATGCTTAAAAGAAATGATAAAAAATATGCAGATACCGAACCGACTCTTGAAGATGTTTTTATTTATCTGGCTACTAGAGGAAAATGAGTCTTAAAGCTGTTATGAAAAAAGAGTTTATCCAGATCAGAAGAGACACCCGCACACTTCTGATGCTTGCATTCTTTCCTGCAATGCTTCTGCTGGTTTTCGGATATGTTCTGTCGTTTGATGTGAAAGATATCAAACTCGGAGTTCTTGATAATGACAGATCTGATGCTTCGCGCAATTTTGTAGCAGCTATTTCTTCAAGTGAATATTTCAGACTAGACATTGTGTTTGAAAACAGAAATGAAATTGACAATTCTCTTGATACAGGAGCGTTGAATGCGGCAATAATAATTCCGGAAAAGTTCGGAGAGCACCTTGCCGCCGGTGAAAAAGGGACAGTTCAGGTGATGATCGACGGTGCTGACGGAAGAACGGCAAGCATTGTTCAGGGCTATATTGCTGCATTTACTAACAGTTATTCGCAAAAGACAATTACCGCCTTTGTTTCAAAATATGGTAGAAAAATTGAACCTCCGATAAATATTGAACCGAGGATATGGTATAATCCCGAGTTGAAATCGAGCCTTTTCCTTGTCGCAGGGCTGATTGTGTTCATTCTGATGATAACAGGTGCCATTTCGACATCACTTTCCGTTGTCAGAGAAAGGGAAAAAGGAACAATGGAACAGCTTCTTGTTTCTCCACTTTCAGCAACCAGCGTAATTATTGGCAAAACACTCCCATATCTCATCATTTCGCTTTTATCGACAGTGATCATCCTTGTTGTCGGATATCTGGCATTCGGAGTCGAAGTGAAAGGCTCATATCTGCTTCTGTTCATTTCATCGACACTTTTTATTCTCTGCGCTCTGGCTCAGGGAATTCTGATAAGCACGGTAACAACATCTCAGCAGGTTGCTTTTTTTATTGCCGCTTTATCAAGCATTCTGCCGGCACTTCTTCTATCAGGATTCATTTTTCCGATCGCCGGAATGCCTTATATAATTCAAGCAATTACAACAATCGTTCCTGCAAAATATTTTGTGAATCTGCTCCGCGGAATAATTATGAGAGGTTCGGGATTTGACAGCGGTATGGGCGATCTGATCGCTCTTGCTGTATTTGCGATAATTATGCTCGGGGTTTCAGCAATAAGGCTCAAAAAAGTTAAACTGGTGTAGGTGTTATGCTCAAATTTATGATCTGGAAAGAACTTCTTCAGTTGAAACGGGATAGAAAGATGTTTGTCATTCTTTTCATGGCACCTGTCCTTCAGCTTATCGTTCTTGGATTTGCCGCAAACTTTGATGTGGAAAGAATTCCTATGGCAGTCTGCGATAATGACAGATCCGAGGAAAGTGCCGAATATCTTGACCGTTATTTTTCGGGAAGATTTTTTGAAAGAACTGTAAATATCGATAAAAGCAGTGAAATAGACGGTCTGCTCGAATCAGGTGTCATTCAAGGTGCCATTGTCATTCCTGCCAGATTCGGACACGATATCGAAAGCGGGAACAGTGCTGCCATCCAGCTTATCATCAATGGAAGTGACACAAATTATGCAACAAATACATTCAATTACGCCGCTCAGATAACTGCAAGGTACAGCACAAAAATACTGCTTAACAAAATGGAAGTTATGGGCATCAGAACAATTCCGCAAGTCACTCTTGAGCAGAGACTCCTATTCAATCCCGAACTGAAGACGCGAAATTTCATGGTCCCGGCGATCATGGGACTCATTCTGATGATAATCACCGTCATGCTCACTTCTATGGCGATAGTTCGTGAAAAAGAGATGGGGACTATCGAACAGCTCATAGTCACACCCATCAAAAAAGCGCCGGTACTTGCCGGAAAGCTCATTCCGTTCCTCATGATCGGACTTATTGATGTAGCACTGGTCACTACTGTTGCAATTTTTCTTTTCGGAATACCTTTCAAAGGGAGCTTTTTTCTCCTTTTCTGCGGAGCGCTCCTGTTCCTTTTCAACACGCTCGGGCTTGGGCTTTTTGTATCGACAATCTCGTCAACTCAGCAGCAGGCAATGATGACAGTCATGTTTTTCATAATGATGCCGTTCATCTATCTTTCAGGATTTGTATTCCCCGTTGAGAACATGCCGGTAATGTTCCAGTATATCGCACAAGCCATACCGCTCACCCATTTCCTCATAATTGTCAGGGGCTTATTCTTGAAAGGCTCACAGTTCATCGACATCTGGCAGAGCCTCGCCGCAATGCTTGCCACAGGAATAGTCATCTTCGCCATATCAATGAAACGGTTCAGGAAGTATATTTAGGGATTTGTCTGGATTATTCCCTGTCTTTATCAACTTCTTTTATCATTTCTAATAGTTCATCAGTGTATTGACAAAATGCATCCATAAATATTTTGACATCGTTATTCCCATAAATCTTTCCTTAAATAATTTGACGGCAAAAAATATACTGCTATATTTGACAGTATTTAACTTGCGTTAGAGAAAATCATGGAACTAAAAAATGAAAAAGACAATATCGTGATTTATCAACACGATGAAGGCATTTCAACTCTCCAAGTGCGATTGGAAGGTGAAACTGTATGGCTTTCTTTGGAGCAAATGTCAGAACTTTTCAGAAGAGACAAGTCCACAGTATCAAGGCATATAAAAAATATTTTCAAAGAAGGCGAACTTGAAAAAAATTCAGTTATTGCAAATTTTGCAACAACTGCAACCGACGGCAAAACATATGCTGTTGATTACTACAATCTTGATGTAATAATTTCAGTGGGTTACCGTGTTAAATCCAGTCGAGGAACACAATTCCGTATCTGGGCGAATCAAGTTCTTAAGAACTATTTAATGAAGGGATATGCACTGAATCATCGTATTGAACAGATCGAGCAGAAATTGTCCGAACATGACAAAAAATTTGAGCTTATTATTCAGAAAGCATTACCTTTAAAAGAAGGGATATTCTTTGAAGGTCAGGTTTTTGATGCTTACGAAAAAGTTGTTTCATTTATCAAAGAAGCAACGACTTCTATTATTTTGATTGACAACTATATTGATGAAACGATTCTCGCAATGCTTTCTAAACGGAATTCAGGTGTAAAAACAACTATTTACACAGCCAAACTCACTAGGCAGTTAAAGCTCGACCTTGAAAAGCACAACGCACAGTATGAACCCATTGAAATAAAAGTTTTTGAAAGATCACATGACCGATTTCTAATAATTGACGAAGAAACTGTCTACCATGTCGGTGCTTCACTCAAAGATCTTGGAAAGAAATGGTTTGCGTTTTCAAAAATATCTATTGAACCGGAAATAATTTTATCAAATTTACCTAAATTGTGAAAATCCTGTTCGCAGTCTCAATGAAACGGTTCAGAAAGTATATTTAGGGATTTGTCACAGCCCGCTGGGCGTGGGCTGAGATAACGCAAGCCTTCAGCCTGCTATTGATCTTGAGGATTTGCAACAACAGCTGAACTTTCTTTTGCTTCTTCACTTTTTAATCTATCTATTTCTTTTTTGCAGATTTCATCTAAAACATAAGCACTCACCTTTCCTTTATTCTCATCAATATATGAGCTTACCTTACTCATTAATTCTTTGTAAAATGTTCTTTCTTCCTCAAATTCAGGTTTTCCATTAAATTTATTTACCCTTTCTTCTAAGGTATGAAAAATCCTACCTTTAGCTTTACTGTCCAGAACAATTTTAAATATGCTTTCAGCATCTTCTTTTTTAAGTATTGGGATGCTTATATATCCTCTTCTTTCTTCATCAAGGATCAACATCCTGTAAAACTTATCAGGCTCTTCTTTTATTATTCTAAATAATTCCGGCACCCATTTTCTTGCTTGTTTATCAGCAACAATCACAAGTTTCTCATATATTAATTTTTTTATTTCTTTAAACTCTTCCGTGTCTTTAGAAGCATATCCTAAACCGCCCCACTCCTCTGTTTCTAAAAAGAAATCAACCGGCGATAAATACTCAAATCTTTCTCCATTTTTGTTAATGTATTCAATCATCTTATCTTTTAATTCCAGAATGCTTTCTTTTACAAATCCCCTTTTAGAACTTGCAAAAAGAATTCCAGCTGTATGAAGAACATGAGGAGCAAACAGGTATTTTCCATTTTCCAAATCTTTTAAAACTTCTTCATAAACACTATCTATCTCATCATCTTTTAAATCTCTCCAATACCAAAGTTTATACCATGAAGGATCACTTTTTTTTTCTTCAACAACAAAAGATGATGATAATAAAAATGACTCAATATTTTGTGCTGAGAATGATCCATTTTTAAACCAATCAGACCATAGATTATAAGATAAAAAACTATCGTCGTTTCCAATACTTTTCAAATTCAAATAAAGGAGTCTCAAATATATTTCACTATCTTCAATTTCTTTTTCCCCCAATTTTGAACTAGCTGTTGAAACTGAAGCTTTATTAACTAGAACATCCTCATTTATATCACTTTTATTAATTTTATCTGAGAATAGTCCGAAAGATAACGCGAGGTAATTATTTATCAATATCTCTCGTTTTTTAGCTGGTATTTTTTC
>DAOQAY010000126.1:0-8173 GCA_035354435.1 bacterium | reverse complement strand
TCAATCTGAAAGGCCTTCTTAAAAAATGATCAGCATTTGAAATAAAGTTCATATTCCTGAGGTGTCGGGGCGTTGTAGACATATTCCGCTTCGTCCTTTTTTATCTTCACCCATAGATTTATCAGCGCTTCAGGGAATGACGGTTTCAGATATTCCTTATCGTTCTGCAGACCGTCAAGTACCGCATTCAGGCTGAGCGGGAACACCTTCCCGTTATGCGGATCATCATAATTTGAAGCCACAGGGTCCCGTCCTTTCTTTATGCCGTCAACTCCTGCAAGCACCATCGCGCTGAGGAAATAATAAATGTTCGCCGTGGCATCACCAGTCCTGTACTCTATCCTCTCTTCACCTTTCGGAAGATATCCGGGGATCCTGACAGAAGCTTCTCTCGAAGCCTTGGCAAATGTCGCACTCACCGGAGCCTCATAACCAGGAACAAGTCGTTTATATGAGTTTGTGCTGGGATTCGCAAACGCAAGCAGAGATCCTGTCAGGCTGTGATCAAGAAGTCCGGCAATATAAGCAAGCGCTTCCGTTGTCAATCCATGAAGAGCCTCGCCTGCAAAGATCGTTTTTCCTTTTTTCTCAAGAAACTGATGCACATGCATCCCGTTACCTGCCGCTTTGTAGATCGGTTTAGGCATGAATGTTATGAAAAGTCCGTGCTCATTTGCAACATTTGATGCAATCCATTTTGCAAGACTCACCTTGTCAGCAGCATCCGGAATTGACATAAAATTAAGCTCTATCTCAAGCTGTGCCGCTCCCACTTCATGATGGTGATATTTAACCGGAATTCCTACAGCTTCGAGTGCGACAACAATATCATTTCTGACAGTAAAGTATCTGTCATCAGGATAAATTCTATGATAGCCTTTATGAATATTGAAACGCGGCAGATCATCATAGTCAGTTCCGATACCTTCTGCACTCTGGATCTTGTAATATGAGTGACTGAAATCAGCGGCATATTTGACATCTTCGAACATGTGAAATTCAAGTTCAACAAGCATTTTAGCATCATCAGCTATATTTTCATTCCTGAGAAATTCGAGCGTTTTTTTTGCAATAAATCTCGGATACTGATCAAAAAGTTCACCTTCGAGAAGATAAATGTCACACAGAACATGAAGAATGGAATAACCGCTTTTTTCTTCAACAAACGCTGTTGACATATCAGGTCTGGCGAGCATATCCGATTTTGTTACTTTGGCAAAACCAAAATTTGATGCATCAAATCCGATACCCTGCTTCAACACTTTGTCATTAATATATCCTTTTGGAATTGTAACATGGCGGATATTGCCATAAATATCAAGCATCAACATGTCAAGAAAGTCTATACTTTCCATTTTTCCGTCATACTTACGGATATTCATTCCCAGCCTCCATCATCAATAAACAGTTAAGGAGGTACAGTCTACCAAAGAGAATTTATTTTTTCAAGTTAGACACATTTTTTTAATTGACGATTTATTTTATTTTATTAATGTTATTTTTATGAAAACCGAGGTTCGTGAAAAAATCAAAGCACTGGCACATATTTCAACACCCGTTCTTTTCTTTCTGCATTATTTTTTTCCTTTTCCGGCATTTATAGTAGCGCTGCTCTTATTGTTAATCAGCACAACACACTGTAATTACTTGCAAATCGACCGACATATGTTACTTTTCTATTTCTTTATCGCCATTTCAGGGATGGCTGTTTTTCAACGGGATCTGCTATTTGACGGATATGGCTATTTGAACAATATTCCCGCTCCTGACATCATCAACTCATATAAAAGTCAGTTAAATATGTTCACTGATAAACTTAAAAACCGTGAATTTCTTTCCGCCCTTACAACAGGCAGAAGAACCTTTTCATATTTATTCAGGCAGAACCTTATTAACACCGGAACAATGCACATTGTCGCAATTTCGGCATTCCATGTAGGATTAATGGTCATTATGATCAACTACCTTTTAAAAATATTCAGCCTGTTCTCATTAATGAGACCGACACATTTGATGATCTTATCCATCACAGTAAAAATACTGATGTCTTTTTTCTACTTTTTTATCACCGGAGCATCAATTCCGACACTGCGGGCTCTCATTTTTATACTCTTTTTTGATCTTTACATTTTAACAGGAAAAAAACCCTTCACAGTTTCACTTTTTTTATATTCCATAACCGCCGTCTGTGTAATAATTCCGAAAAGCACGATAAGCCTCAGCTTTATCATGAGCGCTCTTTGTGTCGCAACAATAATAAAAACATGGAACATTCTACCACGATCCATCACAATAAAAATGATATCGGCATCAATAATTTTAAATTACATTCTCATTCCTGTAAGTTCATCACTCAACGGAAGCTACCCTCTTTCATCTCCGCTTGTAAATCTTCTAGTGATCCCGATTGTATCAATTTCCCTGCCTTTCGTGACGGCTGCGCAGTTTATAATTCCTTTTTCGAGCAATATCTCCAGATTTTTACTGATAATTGCTGACAGTTTGATATCTCCGGCATCATTTTCAATAAATTTCTTTGGAGATTATGCATCAACATCTTTAATTCCAATGATCGATCCTCCGTTTTTAATAAAATTTCTGTTTGTTCTGTTTTTTTTCTGTGCTTTATTTTCAAAAAAGGAACTGAAACCAGCTTTCATAATTCTTAACCTGACTTTTCTTCTGCCATTTTATTTCAATTTTCAGCAATCTGAAGATCTTTTAAAAAGACCTGCGGCTTTCTATGAAAAAGCTTTTTGCATCGTTCAGAAATCAGGAGAAGGTAGAATCGTTTTTGACAGATTCAGATACAATCCTGATATCAATGACAAATTTGTTCAAAAACTTGAAAAAGCATCCTCAGAATGCGGTATAAATAAACTTATTTCGATTCACACGCCTGAAATGATAAACCCGGAAGAGTGCGACAATATTCGGAAAAGAATAAGATTTTCATCCGTTGCGGCTTATGGATTTAACGAATATCATTTTTATGAGGAATATCATGCTTATGGATCAACCGGCCCAGATTGTGATCATATTCCGTGACCGACAGGCCGGTAATTTCAACATTTTTCAGGAATATTTCTTCATTCTTAACATCAAGAACGGTCGAAAAACAGTCAAAATTATCCGCAATAAAACAATGAGGAACCCAGTTTGAGGGTGAATAATATTGATTCATTTCCTGCTGAACTTCTACGACTTCGTCATATATCCTTTTCTGAAAGATCAGAAGTTCAATTGTAGGATTAATTCCGATGAAAAAAGTTCTCTTCTCTTTAAAAAGCCCGAAATGAGAAAAAGTCACAGCTGGAATCTTTATTCTGCTTAACTCCGGAAGAATATTTTCAACCAGAGACGGATCTACGCCTTTTGATATTGTAAATGTTATGTGAGGAATATCCAGCGGGCTTGAAGTGTTCAAGCCGTTCTTCAGGTGAATATCGTTCTTGAAATTCAGAATTTTTGAAGAACTGCCAGCATCAAAATATCCAAGCACTGCTATTGTTTTCACTTCCTTATTTACCCCGTTTTAAACCGGTTAAAGCTGTCTTTAAAAAATAAATTAAACACTTTTTCGACACTCAGGACATCAACTCCAGTTGAGTCACTGTCATACATTTTTCTTATATATTCGCCTGTTTTCTCAACAAATTCGCCATACTGTGCCGCCAGAAGAAAATAGGAATCATTTTTATATCCAGACTGGTCAAGACCTGCAAGAGAACCCGGACCTCTTGTTTTCAAATCGTATTCAGCAATCCTGAAACCGTTTTCATTCTTTGAAATGAATTCAAGCCTTCTGTCAGCTTTTTCACTAAGTTCACTGCTTGCAATAAGAGCGCAAAAAGATTTTCTGTCACTCCGTCCGACACGCCCCCTCAACTGATGAAGCTGTGCAAGTCCGAATCTGTCTGCATTCTCAATTACCATAAAAGTCGCATCGCTTACATCAACGCCGACTTCGATAACAACAGTTGAAATAATAATATTAACCTTCCCCGATTTAAGCTTCTGAATTATCTCGTTCTTTTCATCACCTTTTATCTTTCCGTGCAGAAACACCGCCTTTTCACCAAGTATAGAACTGAACTCTTCATATACACCCTGAACATGTTTCAGATCCATTTTCTCGCTTTCCTCGACAAGCGGACATACCCAGTACCCTTTCTCATTGTTCGTGTTAATAATATCTACAACATATTCAAGAACTTTACTGCGATTTTCATTCCTGACATACCTTGTCCGGATAGGAATTCTTCCAGGAGGCATCTCATTGATGACGCTTATATCCGTAACACCATATATCGTCAGTGCAAGAGACCTTGGAATGGGTGTCGCGCTTACAATTAGAACATCAGGAAGATACGACCTGTTCATAAGCTTCATTCTCTGCGCAACTCCGAATCTGTGCTGTTCATCAATAATTATCAGACCAATATCGGACATGAACTCTAGATTTTCATAAAGTGCATGGGTTCCGATAATAAAATCAGCCTTGTATGAATCTTCAGACCTTTCCTTTTTTCTTTTCTTTCCTATTACACCGCCTGTTATGATCTGACAGGAAATATTTTCCGGAACCATCTTTTTTATTGAATCGTAATGCTGGGTTGCAAGAATTTCAGTAGGAGCCATTATAACTGTCTTGAATCCGGCATTTACCATATCCAGTCCCACCAGTATCATGACCGCTGTCTTACCGCTTCCGACATCTCCCTGCAGGAGTCTGTTCATTGGATATTCTGAGGAAATATCCCTTCTTATTTCTTCAAGCACCCTGCTTTGAGATGCAGTCAGCTTGAATGGAAGCCTACTTTCAACATTTATAGAAAGCTCTGACTCAGGTTCGATTTTTCTGTTTTTGTTTTTTCTGCTCAGAATCCTTTCATTATAAGCACCGAACTGAAGAAAAAAAAGCTTGTCAAAAGCGATCCTTCTATGCCACGAACTATTTTTTTCAACAAGACTGGTAATTTGTATATCGGCCTTAGGAAAGTGAATATTCATCAGTGCTTCGATAAGCGGCGGCAGTTTTTCACTTTCTATTACTGATGAAAGCATCCAGTCGCCTTTATAATCTTTAAGTTTCAGAAGAACAGCTCTGACAGTTCTCAGCATAAACAGATGGGAAACCCCTTGAATTTTCTTATAAACCGGGACTATTCCGCTTAACAGTTCTTTCCATTCGCTGTCATACCTGAATAGTTCAGGATTGACGAATCCCGGAAAAACGAACTTGGGATTTACCTCTCCCGAAATAAGGACTTCATCATCCGGATTAAATGAGGCCGTATAAATATCACCGACTTTACCAAAAAAAGTTAAATTGATCACATGACTGTCAAAATCAACAGAAATTACCGCAGGAATTTTGCCAAAACCTTTTCTACACTTAATGATCCTGCCCTTGAAAGTTGACATTTCACCCGGAATAAGATCGTGTATATTCAAAGCAAGAAGTCTTGTTTCATATTTTTCAGGAATATTTTCAACAATCAGATTAAAAATTGATCCGCCAATGTTCTTTGTAATCTTATTAAGCTGAGTCTTTGAAAGACCGACAGCAGATTCAAGCGGCTGATTTAAGAATGAAAGCAACTCGTTATTCGAGCTGAAAGAACTCATTTAGATATATTTGACTTTAAGGATCTCATATTCACGAATACCTGAAGGTGTGACCACCTTTACTTCATCACCCTCTGTCTTCCCGACAAGAGAACGACCGATAGGACTTACAACTGATATTTTTCCTTTTTTGGGATCGCTTTCAACTTCACCTACCAATGTATATTGTATTTCCGATTCATTATCAACATCCATCAAAATCACTGTAGCTCCGAAAAGGATTTTATCTCCACTAAGTTTAGAAACATCTATAACCTGTGCGTCAGCTATTATTCCTTCGAGATATCCGATTCTGCCTTCGATAAAACTCTGCCTTTCCCTAGCCGCATGATATTCAGCATTTTCGCTTAGATCGCCATGACTTCTGGCTTCAGCAATCTTTTTAATTATATCCGGGCGGTCAACTTTTTTTAAAGTTTTCAGTTCTTCTGAAATCTTTTCAAACCCTTCTTTTGTTATAGGAACCCCAGCCATTTCAACCTCCAGAATCAAAAATTCAAATTGCGTTGAATTATATCTCCCGTAGACATTGAATCAAGTTTTTGTAATTTGTGCTTGACAACAAAAAAATGTAAACTTTCTTTACATTTGCTGCTCGCCAATTTCTTTTTGCAAATACACTTACATCATTCGATCAGATTTAACCCAATAATTTCAACTTGTTATGCTGGCACATTTTTTGCTATTGGTGCCTGTTGTTTTTTGAATATAATCAGGTTAAAAAGATGAAAGGAAATGTAAGTTACATAGCACCGGAAAGAGCTCTGGTAAGTTCAAATATAAAGGAAATTCAGCCTTACGCTACAATTTCTAGCAGAAACAAAATACTTTCAGGCGAATCACACAACAAGCTTGCTCCGTTAAAGCTTGACTGGAACGAATCGACACTGCCTCCTTCTAAAGCTGTTAAAAAAGCTATAAAAGACTCTGTTGAAAATGATCAGAATATCCTGAACTGGTATCCTGAGCTTTACAGCAACAGTCTCAGAGTCAAACTTGGTGAATATTGCAATAGAACAGCTGAAGAGATCCTTGTAACAAACGGAAGCGATGATGCTTTGGAACTTATATGCAAAGTGTTTCTTGATCCTGATGATCAGGTTTTAGTTCCCTATCCTACCTATACACACTTTATAACTTATGTACAATCCCGTGGAGCTGATCTTAGAAAAGTTGAACTTGCAGATCCATTCAAAACAGACATCACTTCAATACTCAGCAATGTCACTCCTGACACAAAACTTATCTATATAGTGAATCCTAATAATCCGACAGGAGTGCTTTTAAGCAAAAAACAGATATCGACAATCTGCACAATAGCAAGTCATTCCATAGTTATCGTTGATGAAGCTTATTTTGAATTTGCCGGCGAAACTGTTATGGATCTTATTGACAGCAATCCTAATCTTATAATAACAAGAACTTTTTCAAAAGCATGGGCTCTTGCCGGACTGAGAATCGGTTATCTTGTAACGAATTCAGGTTTAATTGATCAACTGGCAAAGGTTCTTAACCCCAAAAGTGTAAGCGTTATGGCTCAGGTTGCTGCTTTTGCTGCTCTTTCTGACAAGAAATATATGGAAAACTATGTTTTTGAAGTTAGTGTAAGCAAAAAGATGCTACTTGATTTCTTTGTAAGATTTAATGTTAAGGCTTTTGATTCACACGCAAATTACATAATGGTTCAACATCCGGAACTGAATACACTTCTTGAAAAGATGGAATCTGAGAATATTTTTGTCAGAGACAGAAGTTCTTTTAAAAACCTTCCCAATTTTTTCAGAATCACACTTGGTAATATCAGTCAAACAGAAGAACTTATTAGAAGACTTGAAAGAGTTTTTTCATCTATCAGTCATTAATTCTTTATTTTTTTTATTTTTTCTGGAATAACAACTATGGGTTATCTGTTTATATTGCTGTTGACAATGATGTTTTTTTCATAGAGGCATATGGAAGATTTACTGAAAAGCAACCTTGATACAATATTCAGTTATTCACTTTTTATAACGGGAAATCGTGAAAAAGCTCTGGATCTTATGCAGGACACAATCGTAACGGTGCTGAACAAAAAACATCTGTATAATGAAGAAGCGCATTTCAAATCCTGGATATTCAGAATTCTGAAAAATAATTATCTGAACCAGATCAAAAAAGATAATGTAAAAAAAGAAGTCTGTCTTGGCGATTTTTCAAGTGATGGTGATGACTCCCCTATTTTCATTAACGAAAATAACGGCACATTGGATGAGCTTAGCGATCCTATTTTAAGAGATAAAATAAATTCTGTGATTTCTTCGATTCCTATGGATTACAGAGAAGTTGTTATTTTTGTTGAGGTCGACGGAATGTCGTATGAAGAAACCGCCAGGGAGCTGAATATTCCAGTCGGCACCGTAATGAGCAGACTTCATCGTGGAAGGAGCTATCTTAGAAAAGTTCTTCGTAAAGAAGCTGGAGAATTAAGAATTATTTCTGAAAAGGTGAAAAGAAATGCATAACAGTAAATGCGACCTGAATGAAATTTTTATTGAGCAGTTCG
>DAOQAY010000125.1:0-8217 GCA_035354435.1 bacterium | reverse complement strand
GAAAACTGCCGGTTCTGCGCTCAGTCGGTTCATCACAATTCAAATATCGAGACTTGGGAACTGAAGGAAAAAGAGGCGATTGCTGATCACGCAAAAATTGATGCCCCTTTTGGAAGTTACTACGGAATTGTCACTTCCGGCAGGGGTCTGAATAGTGAAGATGTCGCCAAAGTTACAGAGACCATTGAATATTTCAAAGATAACGGAGTTCCTCAGAAGATTTGCGGATCTCTTGGAATTTTATCTTTTGAAGAGCTTTTAAAGTTGAAAAAAGCAGGTCTTGAAAGGTTTCACCACAATCTTGAAGTTTCAAGGAACTATTTCCCGAATCTCTGCACGACCCATACCTGGGAAGAAAGAAGAGAAACAATAGAAAACGCAAAAAAATCAGGACTTTCTCTTTGTGTCGGCGGCATTTTCGGAGTAGGGGAATCAGTTGGTGACAGAGCCGATCTTCTTTTTGAGATAGCTGAATGCGATCCCGATTCTGTTCCACTTAATTTTCTTGTTCCCATTCCCGGAACTCCGCTTGAAGATCAACCCCTTTTCCCACTTTTTGAAGCAGTCAAAATAATTGCGCTTGCAAGGCTCATCATGCCGGATAAAGACATCAAAATAGGCGGAGGCAGAGTCGAAGTTTTCAAAGAAAATCAGGCACTTCCATTCCTCGCCGGAGCAAGCTCCATCATCACAGGACAACTCCTCACAGTAAAAGGTATCACCCCGCAGGATGATGTCAGACTCCTTAATTCTCTCGGATTGGTAAGAGGCTGACATATCAGAATTGGTTCAAGGTGTTGAATTAAATAAGCATTCCGGCGATATTTGCTGTGATGAAGCAGGCGAAAGACCCTGCGATAAGTGCTTTTATTCCAAGTGATGCTATTTCGCTTCTTCTTGTCGGAGCCATAGTTCCAAGTCCGCCGAGAAGGATTGCAATAGATCCGAAATTTGAAAATCCGCATAGAGCGTAAGTGGCAATAATGGTACTTCTATCTGAAAGAGCGGTTACAGTGTCCTTATTCATTTTTGAAAGTGAATCATAAGCAATGAACTCATTAAGAACTGTTTTCTGGCCGAGAAGTGAGCCGACCTGTCCTGCCTCTTCCCACGGAACGCCCATGAGATATGCAAAAGGTTTAAATATCACTCCCAGAACGCCTTCCATCGAAGTTCCGAAAAATCCGAAAAAATAATTGAACATTGTAACAAATGCGATGAATGCCACAAGCATTGCTGTCACATTTATTGCAAGGTAAATACCTTCACTGGCACCTCTTGCCGCTGCATCAATGGCGTTTTTGTCTGAAACGGGTATTGCTATATTTTTTGTGTCTGATGTCTGTGGTGTTTCTGTTTCAGGAACCATGATCTTTGCAAAAAGTATCGCCGCCGGAGCGCTCATTACGCTTGCCGCAATAAGGTGTCCTGCACTAATTCCCATATTGACATAGGCTGCAAGAACTCCGCCTGCAACAGTCGCTAGTCCTCCTGTCATAATGCACATCAGCTCGCTTCTGGTCATTTTTTCAATGTAAGGTCGCACCATCAAAGGCGCTTCTGTCTGACCGATGAAGATGTTTGCCGCCGCAGAAAGACTTTCCGCACCGCTTGTTTTGAGCACTTTGGAAAGAAGCCATGCGAAAGCTTTCACAAAAAACTGCAATATGCCGAAATAGTAAAGTACAGCAAAAAAAGATGAGAAAAATATTATTGTAGGAAGAATGGTCAGCGCAAAAGACCATTCTTTCAAAAGACCGCCGAAAACAAAATCAGATCCGGCATGAGTAAAATCGATCATCTTGGAAAATGCTTTGTTGAGAAACTCGAATACAAGCTTTCCCGGATAGGTTTTTAATATGAGCAGAGCAAATATAAACTGGATCAGAAGTGCATTAATAACGATTTTAAAATCGAATTTTTTTCTGTTTTCGCTAAGTATCCAGGCAATCAAGATAAAAACAGCTATACCGAGAAGGCTTACCAGTCGATACATAAATATTCTCCTTACAGTTAAATACACTCCGATTATATATTAAAAGAGGATTTAATATCAAGATAAGTAAAAAGATGGTAGCGAGAGAGTGACTTGAACACTCGACCTGCGGGATATGAGTCCGCTGCTCTAGCCAGCTGAGCTATCTCGCCACACACAGACAGCGGGAAATATAATTATTAAGGACCTGTTTGTCAATCAAAATTTTGAAAAAAATAGTGTTTTGACATTTTATCTTATTCTTTGTAGAATCGGCGCGTCAAAATGGAGGTTGATTATGAGATTTTTTCTGATTGTTTTTATTGTTATTCTCAGTGTTAATGTTTTTGCTGAAGAAACCGGCTGGAACCTTGTGGAAAATTCAGAAAAAATGAAGTTGTATAACCGTGTGGTTCCCGGTTCTGAAATAAAGGAAGTGAAAGCGGTTGCATTTATAACAGGCACGGTAAAAGAGGCTGTCGATATTATGTTTGACAGGCTTACACACCCGAAAGTGTTCAAATATATTATCCATTCTGAATTGCTGAAAAAAGACACTGTATGTGACTGGTCTTATAATGTCATTGATGCTCCGATGGCCTCTGACAGAGATTATCTGGTGAAATCCTGTGAAGTGAAAAACAGTGACGGAACGGTTTCAGTCACATGGGAACCTTTTACTGATGCCGGGTATCCGGAAAAAGACGGGAAAGTGAGGGTCGTTGTCAATCGCGGTTACTGGAAATTCAGACAGCTTCCCAATGACGAACTCGAAATAGAATACTACATTTATACCGATCCTGCCGGAAGTCTGCCTCTGTGGGTTAAGAACCTTGCAAACAAGAAGGCAGTTCCTGACACTATTATGGCACTTCATAACGAGATTGCAAAAAGACGCAAATCCGGCGGTAAATCTTAATTGAACAGCTTTTCCGTAAAGAGAATGTCATTCAAGTCTGCAAGGGCTGAAACTCTTTCCATCCAAATGGTTCACAGCGGGCTTGAAGGTGCTGTTTACGGATTTATGATAATGGCGGAAGTTATTATGCGCCGCGAAATGGGTGCATCTCCTCTGATTATTGCGATATTCACGATGCTCGGTTCGGCAACTAACCTTTTCAGTATATATTTTTCACACATACTTTTGAAATATCCCCATAAAATAAAGCTGATAATCACTCTTGCCGCACTTGTCACCAGACTTCCCATGGTTCTTTTCTTTTTTTTCAGCGGACCGGTTTCTCTGCTTGTTCTGACGGGACTCTATTATCTGGGCGATACATTCATAAAGCCTGTCCAGAACATCTATATGAAAATGAATTACGCAAAAACAGAGCTTGGAAAGATCTTCGCTTATTCAATATCTGTCAATAAGATCATTTTTATAATTGCAGTCTATGCTTTCGGCAGATGGATGGATACCGATAGTTCGATATATGTTATTCTTTTTTCCATCGCAGGACTTGTGTCATTCATATCATTTTTTATGCTTGGCTTTGTTCCTGTGAATGAATGGGTGCAGGAAAAAATGTCCGCAGATAAGATGGATCTCTTTATTTTTCCGACACTTATTGAAGTTTTCAGGAAAAACAGGAGGTTTTATATATATGAAGTCGCTTTTTTTATATACGGAGGCGGTTTTATGGTTGTCCTTCCTGCTGTTCCGATACTGCTTGTAGATCATCTCAACCTTGCATATAGCGTCATATCTTTCGGCAGAGGAGTTCTTTCGGCAATAGTGATAATTGTCTTCATGCCGCTGATGGGGAAACTTTTCGACAGAGATCCGGTGTTTGTCGGTGTTCTGGCTTTTTTTATTCTGATCTTTCATCCTGTAGCGATGATGGGAGCATACTATGTTCCTAATGATCTTGCGAAGTGGTTTATATACCTTTCCTATATAATTTTCGGGATCGGAATGGCGGCAGTAACTCTATGCTGGAACATAGGTCCCATGTATTTTGCGAACAGCAACAAAGAGATTCCTCAAATGACTTCAATTCATGTCACGCTTACCGGAATCAGAGGTTTCATATGGCCTGTACTCGGATACGGACTGATGAAAATCCACATAATGCTTCCATTTATTGCTGCAATACTCTTTTTTGCCGCCGCAGTTCTGATAATGAAATCTATTCTGGAAAAACCGGTCAGTCAAAGTTGATATATCGGCAAATAGGGTTAAAATGGGGTTCGTGTGTTTTTTTGATCTCTGGAAGGTAAATATGAAAAAGTTGATGATTTTTACGGCAGTTGCGTTTTTAAGTGTGTCCTGTATGTATGAAGACTGTCTTTGTGATCCTGAACTTGCTGATTCTGATGCGAGTTGTGTTATAACCGATTCTGATTCCGTTATTCTGCCTGATAATGATGATTCGCAGAGTGAAGCAGATGAAAGCGGTAATAATTCTGACGATCAGACTGATAATAATATCCTGAATGATGAAGATGTTAAGCAGGAATGCGGTAACGGCAAGATAGAAACAGGAGAGCTTTGTGATAAAAACTCTGTTCAATGTACAACGCTGGATACTAATTTTGAAAGCGGAATGGCAGTCTGCAAAGCTTCCTGCACAGGATGGGACACGACAAACTGTATTGCAAAGCCTGAAGAGGTGACTCCGCTTGCAACAATTCCTGCAAAAACATTCACGGTCGATTATCTCTATAACGGAACGACAAGCTTCAGTGAAGGCGCCAACCAGTCGAATGAGCTTTATTCCACTCCTCTTTTTTCGGCAACGATTACTATGACAAACGGAACTTACTATATTCCTCATAATCAGGCGAATACACACTGGCTGGCAGGTTTTTATGATTCGACCACTGTTCAGTTTGTTCAGCGGTCTTATTTTGTTGATGATAATAGCACATCATCTTTCACAACTCCGTACATTGTTATGGGTGCAACAATCGCTGATGCTGAAGCCGGAGCGACACTTTCAATTGGAATAAAGAATGAGAATGAGGTCAATTTCATAGTCACTGACATAGTTGATGATGCGGACTGCATAATACTTGTCGGATATGGTACTTTGACAGTCAATTCTATCAATCTTACGGCTGGTTCCGCAGGTGATTTTTCGTTTACCACCAGTGCGATAGGTCTTTATCTGCCATCACAGACACCGGAAGGTGATGTCACAAGCGATATTCAGAGTTCCGGTTTTACTGTTTGTCAGTAATTAAGAGGTGGTCATGATGCTGAAAGAGATAGCTCTATTTTCTTTTATTGCCGTAATGATGTTGTTTTCTTCATGCAGTGAAAATAATAGCAGTTCAAATGACAAAGATGCCGCCAGTGACATTGAAACGGATGCTGATGCCGATGCCGATGCGGTTGCTGATGATGATACAGACGAGGTTGTTGTAGAATCAATTGAATTTGAAATACCTGATGAAAGAACGGATATTGTCTCATCATCCTCGAAACATTATGCTTTTCCTGATGTTGTGAAACTGCAAACCGGAAAATTTATGCTTGTTTACAGAATGGGTGCTGGACATGCCGAAGATAGCGGCAGAATAATTATTCACCATTCTGAAGACGGGATACACTGGGGTGATCCTGATGAAATAATCAACGACAATACAATAGATGATAGAGATCCTTCAATTACAGTGCTTTCAGATGGAAGAGTTGCCGTAAACTGGTTTCAGTACAGATATCCGGTAGATTATTCCGAGCCGTGGGTGCATCATATAATGTTTGCTGCTGCTGACAAAAACGGAACAGAATTCGGAAATTACACTCAGGTAGACACCGGGGTTTTTGATTATTCCGGTTCATCAGAGCTGAATGAGGAAGGTATATGGGTCGATTCTGAAGGTGCAGAGATAAAAGTTTATGCATCATCAAGCTCGATTGTTGAAGACGGCACAAGACTTATAATTCCGGGATATGGCGGAAACAGCTTGAACTTTAACAATATGTCAAAAACTCCGAAAGGTCCCGTCGTCTTTTTTATAAGTAATGACAGTGGATTAAGCTGGGAAATGTATCCTGTTGAAGCTGAGATTCCGGAAAACACATGGATTCAGGAGCCGGCACTGCTGAAAGTCAATGAAAACAGGTGGATATTGCAAGTCAGGACAGCATATGGAGCATCTCCCGGTGCGAAGGGTGATCTTATGCAGTCGGTTTCAGATGACGGCGGAAAAACATGGTCTGCATATAAAAGTCTGGGATTTGTTGCTCATGCCCCAGAACTTTTAAAACTTGATAACGGAGTGATCGTCAGTTCCTTCAGATGGCTTGACTGGACATCATCGGTAAATAGAGAAGCCGTTTCAATGGTGTATTCACTCGATCAGGGTGAAACCTGGTCTGAGGTTGTTGAAATTGAAGATTGCGGTCTGGCAGAATGCGGATATCCCGGTATGGTTGAACTTGAAGGAAACAGACTGCTGGTGGTTTATTATCTTCCCGGCGGTGCAGGTATCAGCTTAAAAGTGCTGAATTTTCAGGAAACTGTCAAAGGTTAAAAAATAATACAAAATTCTAAATTTGTAGTTTTCTGCGTATTATTAAAAATGATTACAAGAATTTATGATTATTAAAGAAAAAGGTTGACAATCCTTTTGACAAAAAAATGTATGATTGTATAATATTTGGGTGCAGTTTGAAATATAGGTCATTGAATGAGTCAAAGTTTTTTCGAAAAAGTAAAAAAAATACTTACAAAGGATATGTCTAAAACTTTCAGCGCTAAGGAAGTTCAAAGTCTGATAAAAGTCACAAATACTGATGTGTCTGATATTGTTGGCGATGTAAAAGCCAATAAAATTCTTGCAGATATCCAGAAAAACAATAATAGGACAGATCTGTTGACACAGCTTGCCGATCTGTATATTTCATATAATAAGCCTGAGAAAGCTGTTGACATATACATCGGACTTGCTCACAGAGCTCTTGAAAGCAAAAACCCTTCGCAGTCTATAACCTATATCAATCTGGGTTTGAAGATCCTGCCTGATCACGGACCTCTTAATATGTTTTCTGCTGACCTTGATATCAGACTCGGCAGGTTTTCTGATGCACCCGAGAAATATAGAAAAGCTGCGGCTTATTATATTAAGAAGAATGACAAAATGACGGCCATTTTCCTGCTGAGAAGAATCAGGGATATGAATCAGGCAACCCAAAAGGATTTGCTTAATCTTGCCGGAACAATGATTTCCGAAAATATGTGTGATGATGCATTTGCAATATTGATGCCCCTTAAAGAAAAACTTGCGGCGGAAGGTGAAAAAAGTGTCAAGGAAAGAGAAGCGTGTCTGATGATGCTTCACTCAATAAGAAAAGATAATATTGCTATACTTGTTGAACTTGTGGAAACCAGAATTGAAATGGAACAGTATGACAGAGCTTTAATACTTATAAAGAAGCTCACAATGAGAGATCCGAGGAATGTCAATCTTCTTAAAAGAGAGGCTTTTGTCCATAAAAAAATGGGTGATATTCAGACTTATGGAAAGATATTAAAAATTATAGCAAATATATACTCAGATGAAGGAAATATAGTATACAGGAACATATATTTTCACAAAATTCTGAAATATTTTCCTGATGATGTCGAGGCTTTATCTGTTCTTAAGCTCGAAGATCAGATAAGGGAAAAGGTCGACAGCAAGATCGAAAATACTGATTCAAAGATTAAAATGTTCGATGTCTAAGTTTTGCTTTCTTATTTTTTCCAGAAGGATATAATAACCAAGTTCGTTTGTTGAAGTTAATAACAGCAGGAGGTTGATTATGAAAAAGATCACAACAGGATTGTTTAGTGCATTTATTGTCATGTTCCTTATTTTAGGTTGTAACACTACAAGTACGAAAAAGGACGATGGCAATACTGGTGACACAGGCAACACAGGCAATACAGGCGACACTGGAAACACTGGCGATACGGGTAATACTGGCGACACTGGAAATACCGGTGACACTGGAAATACTGGTGACACTGGAAATACCGGTGACACTGGAAATACTGGTAACACAGGCAATACCGGTGAAGACGGCACAATTACAAAAATACAGAAAGGTGAAATCGCCCTCGACACAGAAGTTACATTTGAGTGTGTTGTTGTCGGTATAGTTTACAATCAGGATACCAGTTATGTTAATACAAATATAAAAGGTATGTATGTTTCTGAACTTATTGCAACCGCAAAACCATACTCCGGAATTTATGTTTTTGTAAAAGATACTGCTGAAGTTGATGCTTATGCAATAGGTGACAAGA
>DAOQAY010000124.1:0-8282 GCA_035354435.1 bacterium | reverse complement strand
GGTCACCATTTTTAATACCGCAAGTATGAGAAAATCCGGTTTCTAATTGAGTCCATCCTGAATTTTCATTAATTAAAGCTGGTGTTTGTTCCAGACTTTCATTTCCAGTCCCGAGTTGTCCAGATTGATTTTCTCCCCAGCAGAATATTTTTCCTTCCTGTATCCCGCAAGCATGCCTGTCTCCGGATGAAATATCAGTCCATGAATCAGAATCTCCGATCTGTTCCGGAACTTTGCGGTATGAGATTTCTCCTGTTCCAAGCTGACCATCATTGTTGCTCCCCCAACAGTAAAGAAGTTCATCGCTAACTCCACAAGTGTGAAGTGTTCCTCCGGCAACATTTGTCCATTTACTGCTTTTTCCAATTCTGACAGGGGTATCTCTGTCAGTATCAGAACCGTCGCCAAGCTGTCCCATGATATTCCATCCCCAACAGTAAAGTTCACCGTTTCTTATTGCACAGATGTGATCTCCACCTCTTCCTGTTTTGAACCAGTCAGAATATTTCCCGATCTGCTCAACAACTGTTTTGCCGCTTCCGTAATCTTCGCTATTCCAACAGTACAATTTTCCGTTTCTCAATCCGCATGATCTTGATTCAGTCAAAACAATTTCAGACCAATTTTTTTCAGTACCTATTTTTACCGGTATATTTTTATGTTCAACTGTTCCTTCGTCTGTTTCGCATGGATAACCTCCGCCCCAGCAGTAGAGTTCACCTGAACGGATAGCACAGGTTTCCAGACTTCCTGCTGACACTGAAGACCAGTCATTTTCTGTCCCAACCTGCACTGGAATATTGCTTGCTTCGTCTAAACCTGTTCCAAGCTCTCCACAGAAATTCATTCCCCAGCAGAAAAGCGAACCTTTCCGTATTCCGCAGATATGTCTGGACCCGCAACTTATATCTGTCCATCCGTTTTCAGTGCCTACCTTTTCCGGAGTAGTGTTATAAGGTGCAAGTTCAAAAAAATCAGTACTTCCCCAGCAGTAAAGTTCACTGTTTCTAATTCCACAGGTATTGTAAAATCCGGCTGAAACACTTGACCAGTCATTGTCATTGCCTATTCTTACCGGTTTGGTTTTAATTTCATCGGTTCCGTCGCCGAGTTGTCCCCAATAGTTTCTTCCCCAGCAGTAAAGCTCACCATTTTTAATTCCGCAAGTGTGACCGCCGCCAGCTGTGAGCGAAGACCACTCACTTTTATTTACTATTTCGTCATCAGGTGAATCATTGCTGCCATCTGTGCTAAATGAGATGTTGCTGCACGAAATGAAAAACAGTGCGGTCAGAATAATTGATAGTTGAATTAGTGTCCTAACCATTTTTTTCTCCGTTTTAAGCGCTTTTTTGTGCCGTTACGGTGTTTATTTTATTTAAATTCGATTCAATTAAAAGTTTAAAAACTGTTTGCTTTATTTAAATTAAACGAGTTCGCCTGAATTTATGAAGTTAAGGATGATCTTTCTTGTTTCCGGTGCGGCTTCTGTCGCTTTTCTGTGGATGACTTTTGAGAAGCAGTAGTCCATCGAGGGTTCCGGGTCGCGGTTGTTCAGAACCGAGAATCTGAAGTATTTCGCTATCCCGCCTGCATCAATAACCTGCCCCGATGTGCCTATTGCAATGAAAAGCCCTTTGTGACATTCATTTATTTTTTCATAAAGTGTCTGATATGCGGGAGCCGGTTCATGAAACATCACGACATTGTGTCTGACATTACTGCTTTGGCACTGAGGACAGATATGGCCTTTTATCGGTCCGTAGCCGATATCCCAGATATGACCGCATGATTCGCACCGCAGATCCCTCAAAGTGCCGTGAAGATGAATGACATCAGGACATTCAGCCTTTTCCAGCAGATCATCTACATTCTGGGTCAGCACGGCAATGTTTTCAGGAAAATGCTTTTTCAGTTCCGCTATCATAAAGTGCGCAGCATTCGGAACCTTATCAGAGATATCGCGCCTTCTCATGTCGTAGAAATCAAGAACTTTAGATCTGTCCTTTAAAAAACCTTCGGCAGAACACACTTCCATCACATCATATTCTTCCCACAACCCGTTCGAATCGCGGAAAGTCCTAATTCCCGATTCAGCGGAAAGCCCCGCACCGGAAAGTATCAGTACCCTGTTCATGCTCAACTCCCTTAATAAAATCTGTATGAAGTTTTAGGATATAAAACTACAAAACACAAAAAAAAAGGTTATATTCGGAATGTAAAAATGACGGAGCTTTGAAGTGAAAGGACTGGTAAGCAGAGTAAAACTCAACGAACTTCTTGAAAAAGCCAAGCTGAAGGAAAATACATTTCTCATATTTGTCGCCATCCTTATCGGTATAGCAGCTGGGTGCGCTTTTCTTTTCTTTCACTGGCTCATCGACCGTATTTCAATGTTCTGCGTTGGCGAAAACACAAATAACAGCGTCGCCGGATTTAAAAGGCTTCCTCTGTATTACCAGATACTTCTGCCACTTTCAGGAGTTTTTATAAGCGGTTTTATAATCAGATATATCAGTAAAGAAAGCGGAGGGGCGGGAATAGGGCTTCTGCTGAAGTTTATGAAGGTGAAAAACGGTATAATGCCTCCAATGATGACATTGTTCAAGATAGTGACCTCGGCTCTTTCGATCGGAACAGGAATTCCTCTGGGAAGTGAAGGTCCTATAATAATGATCGGTTCATCCGTAGGTTCGACATTCGGACAGCTTCTCAGTATGCCTGTGTCGAGAATAAAACTTTTTGTAGGATGCGGAGCCGCAGCCGGACTTGCTGTTGCATTCAATGCTCCCATTGCAGGAACTATTCTCGCTGTTGAAACGATACTTGGCAGTTATGCGATAGGTACTCTCACGCCGATAGTTGTTGCTGCGGCGACAGCGAGCTTTTTCGGAGCGTTCTTCCTTCCGGGACACGAAGTTATTCCGCATGAAGCTCTTGCGCTGTCATCCCCGATAAACAGCGGGACTCAGATATTTCTGTTCATAATTTTCGGACTGATAAACGCATTCCTGGGTCTGGGTCTGATAAAACTTACATACAGGAATTCAGTATATTTCGACAGATTTAAAAGCAGGCTGCCTGAATTCATTCACATTCCTCTTTTTCTTCTCCCTTTCGCACTGACAGTTCCGTTCGTTCCCGAGATATTCGGTCTGGGCAAGGATATAATGATACAGTCCGGCGGGTTCACCCCGCAGTTCCTTATCGGTCTTGCAGTACTAAAACTCTTTTTTCTTTCGATAGCTTTTGCAAGCGGTGCATCAGGCGGTATATTTCTTCCTATCATTTTTGTCGGATATATTTTCGGACTGGGATTCGGCAAACTGCTTCCAGTGCTTTTTACCGGAATTGACCCCGGAATCGGACTGAGTTTTGCTTCTGTCGGCATCGGAGCTCTTCTCGGTGCAGCAACTCAGGAACCGATATCTTCTCTAATTATAGTTTTTGAAATCACAAGAGATTACAATATCATGCCTTCGCTGATGCTTTCTACGGTTGTCGCGGTTATGATCTCGAAAACGCTTTCCAAGTATTCTATATACAATTATCAGCTTTTCAAAGAGGGAATTCCTCTTGAAGACAATGAAGAATCAACTGTGATGTCTGAGAATACGGTAGAACTCTGTATGCGGGAACTGTCGGATTTCATGAACATTGACAGTTCAATACCGAAAATAAACTCTGAAGCATCTCTTTCAGAAGCGGTCAAAATGATGACGGAAAACGGGATCACCGGACTTATTGTCGTAAATGATGATGACACTCCGATCGGTTCCATTCACGAACATGACCTGATAAACTTATATAACAGAGAAATACTTTCCAAAGGAAATCTTCTTAAAACTGTTCAGAAAGGGTGTGATTGTGAAAATCAGCATATTCTGCTTGAAGATCAATTTGCCATAGAGGCTATCCACTCAACTCCGAAGATGTGGGGAAAAACACTGATCGATCTTAAACTCAGAGAGAAATACAATATTCTTGTTCTGGCAGTAAATGAAAAGGGAAACAGCAAGAGCACGATATGTCCGTCAAAAGAATTTTCACCGGGAGATGTGCTTATTACCGCTGGCAGAAAAGAGGATATTCAGCAGTTCAAAAATGAATTCAAAAAATAATCTGCACGACATTGATTTTCTTTGTTAAAAAGATAGACTTGGGTGTCATTATTGGTCGGGAGGGATAAATGCTTAAGGAAAATCTTGTAAGTTCATTTGAAAAAGCAATTAAAGATAACTGGAATAAACCGTGTTTCAGTGATTATGGCAAAGATCCTGTCACATTTAGTGAAGTTGCGAGGATAATCAAGGAACTCCATACAATTTTTGAAGAGTGCGGGATTTCTGAAGGTGATAAAATTGCACTTGCAGGAAAGAACAGCACTAACTGGGCTGTGACATATCTTGCGACAGTATCATACGGAGCCGTTATTGTGCCCATTTTAACAGATTTTGCCGTTGACGAGATTCATCATATTGTCAATCATTCTGAGGCAAAACTGCTTTTTGCAAGCGAATCCATATACGAAAGAATAGAAGATATTAAACTTGAAGGGCTTAAAGCAATATTCAATCTTGATACTTTTGCGGTATATCACGGCTACGAAAAAGGACTCGAAACAAAAATTCTTGTCGCAGTGAATGATTTCAAAAAACAGAATCAGGTAACCCGTGAACAAATGTTGTTTAAACCTATCGGAAATGAAAAACTCGCTTCGATAGTTTATACATCCGGAACTACAGGATTTTCAAAAGGTGTAATGCTTTCAAATAACTGCCTTATGGCAAATATCCAGTTCTTCACAGAGAATATGCCTGTGAAAAACGACTCCAGAGTGCTTTCTTTCCTTCCTCTGGCACACTGTTTCGGCTGTGCATTCGATTTTCTGAGCCCTTTTGTTAAAGGTTGTCACATAACATTCCTTTCAAAGATTCCTACCCCCAAGATAATTCTCAAGGCGTTTGAAGAAGTGCGGCCGGTCGTCATTTTTGCTGTTCCTTTGATACTTGAAAAGATATACAGGGCGAAGATCATGCCTCTGCTTGAAACAAAGAGGATGAAAATACTTCTTAAAACCCCGGTGATAAACAAACTCATTCTCAAAAAGATAGGAAAAGGGATAAATGATGCATTCGGCGGAACACATTACGAGATAATAGTTGGCGGCGCCGCTTTTAATTATGAGATAGAAGACCTGTTCATGAAGTCAGGTGTGAAGTTAACAGTCGGTTATGGCATGACAGAATGCGGTCCGTTGATATGTTATGCCGATTATTATAAGGGCAGACCTGTGGGAAGTTGTGGAAAAGTGATAAATTATCTTGAAATGAAAATAGATAATCCTGACGAAAAAGGAATAGGCGAGATATGTGTGACAGGTGAAAATATAATGGACGGCTATTACAAAATGCCGGAGCTGACCAATGAAGCGATCGACGCTGACGGATGGCTTCATACAGGCGATCTCGGGTTTATTGATAAAGAAGGGTTTGTTTTTATCAGCGGAAGATCGAAAGATATGATACTTTCATCATCCGGTCAGAACATTTATCCTGAAGAAATAGAGGCGAAAATCAATTTCATGCCGTATGTTGCCGAATCGCTTGTTCTTGATGCCGGCGATGGAAAACTTATAGCTTACATTCATCCCGACAAAGACAAAATCGAAAAAAACGGCATATCAGAAGAACAGCTCGAAGAAATTATGAAAGAGAACCGGTCAAACCTGAATGAAATGCTTCCGGCATTTGCAAAAGTCACAGAAATAAGACTTTATGATCAGGAATTCGAAAAGACTTCGACCAAAAAAATCAAAAGACGGCTTTACACTTCGCTTGTCAACAGCGACAACAAGTAATAGATGGAAGAAAAGAAGTTTTTTTCAGATTCATTTTCATTTCTGATGGAGATAGGATCGTTCGCTGTCACAGTATTTCTGGCGATCTTTTACGGCTGGACGGCCCGTGACCTGCTCTGGAGTCTGTGGATATCAAGTCTCACAATAGGGTATTTCACCATTCTTGCAGGAATTGCCGGAAATCTGATCCACGGCAGAATGGCCGATGACCCGGGAATGAACGGAAAACGGGATAAGAACGGATTGATGCCCGATAAAAAGAAATTGCAGAATTCTGGTACTGTGATGGCAGTATTCTTTCTTCTGCCGATCATTGGGATCTTCGGATTTTTCTCAAGAATAACGCTTATTTATGCGCTTTTTGTCGGGATCAGCATACTTCTTTCTATCATAAGACTCAAAGCGGATCATTACGAAACACCGGTGATAAGATTTATAATGAATTTTATCATCAATCTGCCCGGCACAATATTCATGCTTTGCTTTTTCACAGTACATTTCGGCGGATTTCACTTTGTTCACAGCATTTTTCTTAACGGATTCTTTCCATTGACGGGCGACACCCCTTTCGGAAAGAGCATAGAAGGGACATTCGGAATGTTCTTCACATTCATCACAGTCTCTTTCACATCCTACTGGCCTTTCATCGTCACAAGCGCAACATCGAGGCTCGGCGGCATCGTCAATGCAGTCTCAGGCAAAAAAGGCGACATGTTCCTTGAACCTTATAAAAATGTTATCAAAATGCACATGATGATCTTCATAATCGCCTTTATGGGCGGTGCTGGACTCCACGGATATATTCTTTATGCAGCACTTGTGATCTATTTCTTCCCATTTTCAAGATTTTTCAAGTTTAAAAAGAAAAATACACAACCAATAGAAAATCCTTAGAAATCCACCACGGAACATGAACACCCTACTTCATCTTCTGTTCCGATGTCGGCCCAGTCGGTGTCACCAGTTTCTGTAGAATCGGTCGTTTCATCAGGAAATACCGGAGTGTCGTCATTGTCGGTCAATTCGTTGTCTGTTTCTGCGGAATCGGTGTCTGATATTTCACTGTCGGGGTCTATTTCTGAATCGCTGACGATGTCTGAATCTTCAGTTGTTTCAGATACTTCCAGTTGAACATCTTTAACTGATTGAACGCCTGAAACGATCGTGATGTCGCCTGTCCAGTCTTTGAAACCGTCAGCGGTAACTGTGAGTGAATAATTATCACCGGTCATATTTTCAAACAGATAATCTCCGGAATCATCGCTATTTACGGTGAAAGGATCGCCTGTAGTCTTTGAAGTAAGGACACACTGCGCGCCAATGATCGCAGAAGAGTTTTCCATTGCCGTTATATTTCCGGTAAGACTTCCGAGTTCCGCTGCACCTTCTTCCACAATTCCAGTCGATGCCCAGTTCTCGCCGGCAATTATCGTCAGATTGACCACTTTTGTCGTGAAACCGGTGTTCGAAACGGTCAGAGTATAGTTTCCTGTTTCGAGGTCATTGAATCTGAAAAGTCCGCTACTGTCCGAATTTACTGTGATTTCAGCACTTGTTGCAGTGTTTTTCAGCACACATGCAGCACCGGCAATTCTGTTTTCAGCCACATTGCCAAGACCGGTAGAATCGTTGAAAACAAAGCCTTTCAGCAATGCTGTTCCTGTGGCAGATGATTCATAAATTCCGGTTGAAGCCCAGTTATCTCCGCTTAAAACTGTCACGCTTTTTGAAGCGGTTGTGAAACCTGTTTTTTCAATTGTCAGAGTGTAATCACCGGGAACAACATTGGTAAAATTAAAAAGTCCTGTTGCAGAGGAAGTGACATCATAATTGTTATCTGTATTTGAAAGATTACAGTCGGCTCCCGCAATTCTGTTGCCATCAACATTCTCACCCTGAGTGGCATTATAGACAAATCCTTTGACATTTCCCGGATCTTCGCTTGTCCCAGGATCATCAAGAGGAGAGACTCCGTAATAACTGCAAACCGCATGATAAAGTGCAATGGCATGTTCCTGCCTGTTCGAAGAATCTGAAATCAGGTTGAATTCCGCAGTATTTGAGACAAACAACCCTTCGGAAAGCGCTGCCGGCATATTTGTGTATTTAATGACATAATAACCGGCATATTTTACACCACGGTCAGTTCTTGCAAGGTGATCCAGCAATTCATTCTGGATCTTTCCAGCCAGTATTTCTCCATTTCCCCCAGTCGTATAAGCATAAGTTTCAGTTCCATGTGCAGATTCGGCATCGGCTGAGTTCAAATGTGTCGAGACAAAAATGTTCACGCCGTTGTCATTTGCTATCGAAACTCTGTTTGCAAGTTCAACTGCAACATCATCAGTTCTTGTCATTATGACTGTAGCACTGTCACCAGTCAGCATTGATACAAATCTGGAATCAATATCAAGTACAAGAT
>DAOQAY010000123.1:0-8294 GCA_035354435.1 bacterium | reverse complement strand
TATTTGAAAGTTAAAAAATTTTCTTGATTTTGCTTTGCCGCGCAATATTATCTAATTAGCGTTAGAATTAAAAAACTGTGGGATTTGAAATAAAAATGGCAGATTCTATTGGGAGAGAAAAAATGGAGAATAAGAACAAACTGAATTCATTTGTGATTTTGTTGTTTGTGGCGGTATTGGTTCCCGAGATGCTGTTCGGAGCAGGAGACACTTCGGCGATAAAATCTAAATTCACCGAAATGGCCGATATGGTGTTTGATGTTGCAAGATATATCGGAATTTACGGCGGTTTGGGCGGTGCAATAATTTCTCTTTTATTCAGATATATAAACAAAGATTCCAACATTTGGTCGGATGCTCTCAAAATTCTCGGAGCAGGAGCAGCACTGGCGGCATTTTCCTCGATTTTAAAGATCATTGCCGGCTGGATCTGATGAAAGTTTATAAGACTCTCGGAAGTAAGCAGACCTTGATTGACCGGTCACAGGCAGCTTTAATGAGCGTGTTCTTTTTTACGGGAGCAATTTTTGAAAATCTCTATTTTCTTCTTATCTGTCCTGCAATAATTTTTTCAGTCACATTTATTGTAAGAGAGAGGTATTTTGGAGGAAAACCGGAATGGGGAATTTATGCAATGAGGATGATTTCAGGAACGAAAATTTATTACACACGGCAGATAAAAGACAGGATTGAATTTAAGAAATGAAAAGTATTTTTAATATGCTACATATTGTATCTATTGAAGATGATTCGATAATTACATCGGCAATGCAGAGGTTTACTATGTGGGAGACAGAAGGGTTGGACTGTTATTTCCATGAACCTGATCTGATGAGAGCGTATTCTGCTTTTATGAGAGAGACGAAAGAGAACACAACGGTTGAGTTTTTCCGCATATCAAAATTAAAAGATGAGATAATTGAAGAAAGAATTAAAAATGAAATTGATCCGGTAACGAAGCAGAGACTTAACTATATCAGAAAATGCGGAATAAAAAAAGTGAGGAACTTTCTTCTTATCTGTGATGATATTCCAAAAAAAGAATTTCCGAAAGAACCGATAAATCTGCAATATCATAAAAACATTGTGGATTCTTTCGGATTTCGATCAAAAAGGATCGAAAATGATGAAATAAAGGAAATCCTTTTTGACATAATTTCTTTTGATGGAAATATGAAAATACATCCTGACATGACAATTAGAGAGCAGCTTATCCAGAAACAATGCAGCGCCGGACCGGAATATTTTAAAATAGGCGATATTTACTGTAAAATCTTATCTTTAAAACATCTTCCCGATGCTACTCGGCCTTTTATGCTTTCCTATCTTTTTGACTACCTGCTTTTTGACTGTATTTTCTCAATTTCATTAAATATTCTGCCACAGGGAAAAGAACACATATCGCTTGAGGCGAAAGAAAGATTTTATATTGCAACATCGGGAAGAGGAGCTGCCAGAAACGCAAAAGAAGCTGACGAACTTATGACAATGCTTACAGAATCCCGTCATAAAATCGGATACTTATCATGTAAAATAATCGTATGGAACAAGAATTTAAAAGAGTTGGAAAGATTGGCAGTGGATCTTTCAAATCTGACAAAAAATGAGAACTGCTTTTTTGAAGAGGAAATATGGGGGCATGATCTTGAATTTTTCAGATCGATACCCAGTCAGATGAGTTATTCGGAAAGGCAGCACAGAATCCTTTCCCCTAATTTTATCGACATGATCCCTGCATCAAAACACGGACACGCCGATTCTGATGGTAAGCACCCGTTATTCTTGAGAAACAGGTTCGGAGAAATTTACGGATTTGATGCCGGTAATTCAAAAAGGAACAACAAGAACGGTTCAATTTTCGGATGTTCGGGAAGTGGCAAGTCAGTGACAGTCAACGCTTTGATCGCACACACTTTTTTCCCCAACATAATGGAAGATAATGCAAATCCAGGAAGGATATTTATTGTCGATTTTGCCGGAGCGGAAAATTCATCATACTTGAAAATGGCCGATCTCTATGGAGGCGTGTTTGTTCCAATTGATTCAAAAGGACTTGTAATCATTAACCCTTTTCCTCATAAAAATCAGATATACAAAAACGGCAAATGGGACTCGTCGCTTCTTAACTATCTTCAGATCGTAATGGACCTGATTCTGGAGGTCAGGGAAAAGAGCATGAATGCGGATCTTTACAGGATCATTATTTCAAAAGCTGTAAAGGAAATGTATAAAACTATTGAACAGCCGGTACTGGCTGATCTTATTGAATTTATTGACGATGAAGATGCTGATAAAGTAAAAACCCTTAAAAAACTTCTCGGTGGTTTTCTTGATGATCCGGTCTCAAAAATCATCAACGGGTTGTCTACTATAGATTATGGGAGTGATCCGTTTGTAATTTATGATCTTCAGGGAATTACAGGATTAAATGATAAGCTCAAGGAATTACTTACATTTATTGTAATACAGGAAGCAAAGAAAACAGCTTTTGAAATAACAAACAGCTTTATAATGTTTGACGAAGCGGCTCAGCTGATAAAAGATCCGCGGCTCGGAGATCTGATAGAAGAACTGTTTGCCACTGCCAGAAAATATAATACCGGTGTCTGGACAATTACCCAGAATTTTCTTAGTTTTAAAGAGGTTGCGCTTTCTTCAAAGATCAAGATCAACACAACAACAACAATTTTTTTGAGTCATGCCAACGACGAAGAGGCAAAAAGGCTTGTGGCTTCAGATTTCGGTTTTACCGGGCAGGAAAAAGCTGCTTTTGACAGTCTTAAAACTGTAAAAGGGGAATATGCTCTTGCACTTTTCCGGACGCAGACCGGAGATTCAATTGAAACAGAAATTGTGAGGATAGAACTCTCACCATTTGATTATGCGGTTGCCACAAGCGACAGAGAAGATAACAGACTGCTGAAAAAATATGCCGGCAAACATGATCTGAAACTTATTGATGCCTGTGCTCAAGTTGCTGTTATCAGTGCAGAAAACAACATTTTTGTGATTGATGCTTTGAAAAAAGAACTGGAGAAAAATAATTGAAGATCTATTTCAATCCTGAAAAGCTTTTAAAAGATGCCGGCGCAGGTTGGGTGTGGGAGATTACTTTCCTGATCATACTTATAGGTCTTACAATCAGTTTTGTGGTTGAAGTGTTCAAAATACAAAAAAAAGAAAAACCGGATTTTTGGGGCGTTTTGTGGAAAACGGCAATAATTATATTGCTTTACAGGTTTCTTCCTGAAACTATCGAACAAACGGTAGAATATATCAGCAAAACGGTGGATTCCGGTGCACTTGACAATGAGTTTTACAAAGTATTCACAACCATAAATTTTAACTTGAATCAGTCAATAATATCAGAAAACATTCCAGAAAGTTGTCCTGTAAATCAGAAAATAACTATAATGAATGCGGAAATAAGCTACCTGTCAGGATTTATTTTCCAGTATATACAAAAACTTGCGGTGTTTTTTGCTCTTATTTCGATATGGGTTGTGAAAGAGATCATTTTTTCATGGGCATGGCCCGTTTTAATGTCAATTAACATGATAGGACTCTGTTCTGCGCTTGTTATTCCTTCATTTCCGGGGCAGGGGTTTGGGAGTGTCGGAAGTTTTTTCAAGTCGCTGACTTCTATTTCTTTGTGGCCCGTTATCTATTCAACATACATTTTCATTTGTGAAAAACCTTTGATTAATATGCTTAAAATTACTGGTGAATCATTAAAATGTCCAACTGTTTTTGAATCGGGTAGAGATTATGTGACAACTCTTTCAGGATTGATTTTTATGGTGTTAATGATCGGACTCACTCCATTTTTCTCGAAAAAACTGATAGACCATGAAGGAGTACGGCTTGCCACATTGTCATGCGTTTCAGGATTCGGTGCGGTTCTTACTTTTTCAGGAACGGGAATTAATAATAAAGTAGAAACGAGCAACATGATTTCAAATCTCGGAAATCAGATGATAAAAAGCGGCAATTTAATGACAGAATATGTTCACAAATACAAAAACACTAATGAATATAATGACATAAATATTGGGCATAAAGAAAAATCTGTTGAAAAGCTGTCCACGACTCAAACTAATTTAAACATTGCCAGAGATCTGATCTCAAGCGAAAAACAAATCAAAAAGAAGGAGCTGAAATGAGCAATAAGGACAAACGGGCAGTTCCGGCAGAAATGTTTTTTTCTACACTAATGTTCAAAGATGTTGAAAGGATTAGCAAGAGGTTTAATTTATTCATGATAATTATGGTTCTTTGCATGTTCTGTATTACTGTGGTGTCTCTTGTTTTCACCTTTGCTGTCTTAATGAAACCGACTCCTGTAATTGCTTTTGACAAAGAGGGGCGAAGACTGGCATTTTCTGGTGACGAAACGATTCAAAATGAAACATCAATAGTAAGAATAAACCGGTTTATGACAGATTTCATCAATAATTTTGAGGGTGTCAGTCCTAACATAGAAGAAAATCTTACCGAAGCTTACAATATGCTGACACCAAAATTCAGACAGATACTGCTTGACAGATCTGTTCACAAAGAAAAAATCGAAGCATGGAAAAATAAAAACTTTGAAACAAAATTCAGACTGAGGAAGCTGAAAATACTGAAAGGATCTTTATCTGCCGGAAGCATTCTCACAGTCGAAGGAATCGGTGAAATGTCATTTAAAAATGTTATCGACTATTCAAACGAAGGGGTTCAGAGAAAAGATTTCGTTTATTTTTCAGCACTTCTGATTGTTACGCCTGTTTCATTTGAAATATCAAAAGACGGTCTGCTTGTTGATTTTTACAAAGGATCAACTCTGGGTGATTTCAGAAGTCTGAGAGCGTATCTGCTTGAAAATAAAAAGGAATATTTAATTGATAAAGAAAATGTCGAGGTTTTTGAATGATAAAAATCACACTTTTTATACAGGTTTTTTTAATATTATTCTCTTTGCAAAGTGAAGAGTTGAAAGTTGAAAGCAAAGATTCCCGTTTTGTTCCGATTAAAGAAAAAGTGTCTGTTTTTGTTCTGAAAAACAGTGATTCAATTATTTATCGCACAGTTAATATCGCCATAGGAGAGGTTTTTGTTATTGAATTTCCTAAAAATATTTCACTTGATGAAAACCCGACAGTCGGTGATGCGGGGTTGCTTAAAATTGAAGTTGAAACCGATCCTTTGAAAATGAAAATATGGGGACTGATGTTTCCGGAATCATCTGAATCATCAATGTACGGTTTAAGTTCAAATATTCAGTTTAAAATAAATTCCGGACAGACATTTATTTTCAATCTGATACTTCAGCCGGCTGAGAATGCAAGCAATAGAATCATCTTTAGTTATCCTGAGTGGGAAAATGCTCAGAAAAGCATAAATAACCAGCTGGAAACATTGAAAAAAATGCTGAATCAGGAATATGAGAAAAAAATGAAAAACATTGATAAGGAAAGTGAGAAAATGATGGTTGGCTTTATGGCGGAATCGTTTTCGGAATTTTTCCAGTGCAACAATTATTCGGCAAGAACGGAAGACGAACTTGTTTTTTTACGAAGTGACAGGATTTGCAAAATTGGAAAGGACGGTATTGTCGCAGTGAATTTTTCAATAAAGAACAGGAACAGACAGCGATTTCATGTTGAAAGTGTAAAAATTTACAATTTAAAAGGGGGCAAAGTTGAGCTTGATAATGCGCAGTATCATCTGGACAAATTTTCAATGCAGTTTGATGAAATTGTAAACGGCGCTCTGGCATTCAGAATAAAGGATGAAGATTATTCTACAGAATACATAATAGAGGTAATTGAAAGTGCAGGAAAAAAGCGGAAAATTGATATGAAGGTTTCATTTTGAAAGAAGATAAAATAAAGAATAATCAGAGACTTGCGCAGTTACTGGAAATGGATGATAATCAAGTTGTTAAACCATCCCCCATTGATTTTGAAAAGCAGTCTGATTTTGAAAAATACAGAAGAAAAAAGAAAGGACTACTCAGTTTTTTTATAGTGATGTTTTTATTGCTTTTTTTTATTGGCATGGCGTTTTCATTTATTCAGAGGAATTCCGGCAGAAAAAATTCTGATAATATAAAAATAGAAGATTTTGATGAATACAAGAAAGGAAAACTGTCAGGAAGTATTTCTTCTGCAATGAATGATATAAAAAAAGTGGATCTTATCGAATCGAAACCGGTAATTGAAAATATGCCTCCAAGCAATACGGTCAGAAAACCGGGAAAAGGAAAAAATTATCAGAAAGATGAAGAAATACTTCAGAAATATGCCTTGGCAATAGATCCGGCTTCGAGTGAAAACAGTGCTTTAAATTCAAGAAACGGCAGAAGACATTTTGTTCCGGGAGGCGGGGATTCAAAAGGAGGCGTTTTTATAAAAAATGACAAGATGCTTTCGACTCAAAAAGCTTTAGATATTCACAACTTACAAATAAAAGTTAAGCTTGAATTCTCGATCAGATCAACCTCTGCTTCCACTGTTGTTGCAACAGTTATTGAAGAAAGCGGAGCCATTCCCAAAGGTTCTAAATTCTATGGAACTGCAACAGGTTATATTAACAAAAGAACACAGCTTTCGTTTTCGAAGCTGATATCCGGCGACGCTGAATACAGTGTCAAAGGTTTCGCCATTTCAGGTCGTGATCCGGGTATTGAATCAGAAGTAACTGATATTTCAAGTGAAAATGCCGCTTCATCTGTAAAACAGGGTATGGTCAGGACTGTTTCAAACATTGCTGTAAAACTGGCAGGAACAACAGGGGCTGTGGGCGGAGAAGCTGCTTCAAATACTGTTGATCCGGCTTCTTCAGAGGTGCAAAAGCAGGCTGAGGCAAACAAAATGACCAGCGAGTATAGAGTCCCAGCAGGAACAAGTTTTTTCATATATTTGGAATAACATGAAAACAATAATAATTTCAATGTTTTTATTTGTATTTTCTAATATTTTTGCCGAAGAAGGGGAGATTCAGATAAATATCGGCGGCGGCGGGTTTTTTCCGTTATCACTCAAGAGTGACGACCAAACGGTTCTTGTCTATTCCAGCTGGAATGTCGGAATTAACACTTATTTCGGGCTTTCTGACAATTTTGATCTTGGAATTCAGCCGTCATTTACAAAACTTACAGATGCTTCGAGAAAAATTGAAGTTGAAGAGATGTCCGGCAGAGAGTATTTCAATTACTGGCGGTTTCAGTGTCTTGCTCTTTTTAGATACAATTTTTATCCCGGAACTTTTTTTTCTCCTCACATAATTGCTGGTGGCGGTTTCAAGGTCGAAACCTATACTGACTGGGAATTCTACAATTCAAAGAAAGAAGTTCTTTCAAGTTATAAAAAAGGTGATTACGCTGAAATTATGGGGGTTGTGGCAGGCGGGATTGATCTTCAGTTCAGAGTATGGGAATGGATAACACTGTCAACACAGATAATGTATAAATGGTCGCCTGACGATCATTCGATAGATCTTTTCGGTTTTTTCGGTGCGACTTTTTTTGTGAACTATTATAGATAAAGTGAGGCTGAAATGAAAAACTATCTGATTTTACTATTATTTTTTATGATTTTATCATGCGATTCAAAAAGACCTGAATCTGATGGCGAATTCAATTATTCTCTGAATGTTTATTCAATTCAGCATTTTGCCGATGTTGAAGTCAGAGAAGGAGATGCAGTAATTAAGTCTGCCGTCACAGATGATTCAGGAAAAGCAGTTTTTACGGATATCAAGGCATTGAAAAACCTTACAGTTAAAGTTTGTGGAGGAACCATAGATCTTATATCGAATACAGAACCGGTTGCATGGACTGGTTGCATGGAATCGGAATTCAAGCCTGAAAATGTTAAGGAAATATCTGTAACTGTTGATATTTTATCAACATTTATGTCAAACTATAATTCAGAAAATTCAGTTGAAGAGTGGATGGAATATCTGAGTCTTACCAGTCTGACCAGTCCTGTTTTACAGACCAGTCTGACCGATGCGACTAAACGGTATCTGTGGTATCAGGGAATTGCAAAAATTGCTGAAAATGTTTCAAAGGCGAATGGAATATCTCCGGAAACGGCGTATTCAACCGAAAACCTTTTAAACCTTCTTTATGCAGATCTTGTCGATGACAATGTGATAAACAATTCGACTGAAGCGAAGTTCGGAAGTCTCAGTGTTGATGGGGATATCCTGAAAAATATCCTTGCCGATGCAATACCTTCAGTTGACAAGGCATTTTCAGCGACAGATCTGAAAAGCTGGACTGATAAAATAAGAAATTCGCAAGC
>DAOQAY010000122.1:0-8459 GCA_035354435.1 bacterium | reverse complement strand
CTTTTATCCTTACACCAAACTGTCTCCAGTAATCAAAAAACAGCGTTTCGGCACATCTCTTGCCTTCATCATAACAGCTTCTGACACCAACAGGGTTTACATTTCCCCAGTAGGTTTCCTTCTGCGGATGTTCTGAAGGATCTCCATAAACTTCACTGGTACTTGCCTGAAATATTTTTGCATTTGTCTTTTTAGCAAGGTCAAGCATATTGATCGCACCGAAAACACTTGTTCTGACCGTTTTAACCGGGTCTTTCTGATAGTGCACAGGACTTGCCGGACAAGCCAGATTGTAAATTTCCGCCACATTTATCATAAGCGATTCTTCAACATCGTGAGTAATAAGCTCAAAATAAGGATTCATTAAAAGATCCGAGATGTTGTGTTTTGAACCTGTATAAAAATTGTCTATGCAGACAACATCTCTGCCTTCACTGAGAAGCTTTCTACAGAGATGCGAACCAATAAGCCCGGCACCGCCTGTAACAATCACTCTTTTCAATATAACCTCCGCATTATTTCAGTTTTTCGAGCAGAGCTTTTGCGCTTTTTCCTTTTCCCATCGTGAAAAGATGAATACCTGGAGCACCGTTTTCAATAAGTTTCCTGCATAAACCGGCAATAAATTCAGTTCCGGCATTGAATTCAGCTTCCTTTGTCTTTGCCTGCGACATCACTTTTTTCAATTCATCTGGAACTGAAACACCGAACATCGAAGGTATGGTTTCAAGCTGTTTTTCTGTTGTGAGAGGACGGATACCCGGAATTACCGGAACAGTTATCCCATCTTTTCTCAGACGGTTTACAAAATTCACATATATTTCAGCATCAAAACACATCTGGGTAACAATAAAATGAGCACCTTCATCAACTTTTCTTTTAAGATTGGCGATATCAGCATCAATATTTTGAGCTTCAAGATGTTTTTCAGGATATGCCGCCACACCGATACAAAAATTTGTCTGAAGACCGTATTCAAGGTCTGGATCCATGTAACTACCTTTATTCATTCTTGAAATATGACTTACCAGTTCTGATGCGTGGCTGTAGCCGTCCTCTTTCGGGATAAATTCTGTCATTCCGAAAGTTGGATCTCCGCGAAGAGCAAAAACATTGTCAAAACCCAGATAGTGAAGATCAATTAGAGTGTCTTCGATCTCCCACTTATCCATTCCGCCGCAAAGCAGATGAGGTACAGCATCAATCCCATAACGGCTTTGAATTGCAGAACATATTCCGACAGTTCCCGGTTTTTTCCGGTAAACATCTCTGACCTTCACGCCGTTTTCCATCTTATAACTGATGTGCGGCTGATGATATGTCACATTTATAAATCCGGGATTGAATTCCGATAAAGCATCAATTGTTTCAAATATTTCAGCAACACTTCTGCCACGGTCAGGCGGAGTAACTTCAAGCGAAAAGAACAGCCCTTTTCTTGTTTTTATAAATTCATCTATTCTCAATCACCGTCTCCAGTTTCAATTTCATCACAGGTCATCAAATTATATCCCGAACAGTCATCTAAGCAGAATGCCTTTCCACCTGAATAAAGTCCCGGATCTATTTCAATACAATTCTTCAATGTTCCCTTTTCACACACTTCACCCTCTTCGACAATTGTGTTTCCGCAAACAGCTTCAGCATTGTCTTCATCAACAGTATCTGTATCATAAATATCTTCATCGAACCCATTCTCATCAATATCGGAAACATCCTCATCACCGGCATCACTGTCTTCATCGGAATTTCCAAGATCCGGCCATATTGAATTGTCACTGACTGTGTTCTCATCATCAACCTCTTCTTCTTCGCCCCAGTCTGTTATAACAACATCTGTGTCAAGATCGTCCGGCACTTCAGAGCAGTAAGAACTGTCACCCTCGGACAGACATTCTCCACCGAAAGCATCACATTCGATCAGCAGATACCACTCGTTATAAGAAGAACACTGCTCAAGCTTGTTGCCGCTGCACCTTTTATCACCTTCATTGCACTGGTCATAATAACTCTGATTGTTCTTTTCACTGCATGAAACGATAACTATCAGACACAAAAAAAGTAAAAACAGTCGCTTGTTCATAGCATTCACCTCACAAAAGCATTTAAGAATATACTTTCATAAGGGTTTTTGAGCAACTTTTTTAAGAAATTTTAAAGATTTATAAAAAGAAACCTGAAAGCCGCTGCCTTCAACAGCAGACGGCTTCAACTTCAGACTTAATAACTTCGATCAGGTCGACATTACATTTAGGCTGATCACTCTCAAGAATCACAACAATTTCAGCAGGATACATTTCAACATAATCAACCGGTACAACAATTTCCACACCTTTGTCAAAATCATAGACGCCCGCAGGCTGGATCTCAGGAGAACGATCTTTAGCATTGATAAAACCAAAACCCAGAATTACAACCAGCAATCCGAATATGACAAGTTTAAATGACCTTAACATGACAACCTCCATCTTAAATTAACTTGGTTACGATTTGTATTATAAGCGCCTTTTAGGAGTATCAAGTCCGAATTGATGTTTTTTATGATTTTTTTCTGTTCATTCTTCGATTTCCTGTATCCAGCCGTCGATTTCATATTTTTCTACGAGGCTGGTGACTTGGGAATATTCTTCGACAGTCAGTTTTCTGTTTATTAATGGATGATTAAATGCTTTATACGCCGGAAAATACTGACTCATCAGACTGAGTTTGAAATCAAGTCCCAGATTTTTAAATTCATTAAGCAGTTCAACCACTTGCAGTGAATTTTCGACAAATCCCGGAAGAACAAGATGCCTGATTATGAGTCCTTTTTTCAATATCCCCACTTCATTTTCTGTCCATGGTATGTTCTTAGCAAGAAGCATTTCAAGGCACATCCTGTTGTACTTCACATATTCCTTTATATTGCTGAACTGTGCTGAAGGTGCATCAGTTGCATATTTGACATCAAAAAGAAAGATATCGCTTATTTCAAGAATAATTTCAAAGAGTTCTTTAGTGTGAGCACCATTGCAATTGTAGACGACCGGAACCGTCAGTTCACTTTTAATATTATGGAAAGACTCAAGAATTCTGCCAAGATAATGATCGCTCGTCACAAGATTTATATTGTGGACTTTCTTTTTCAGAAGTTTTACAACATTTTCACCGAACTTTTCAATTGAATATACTTTACCGTTGTTATCGTGACTTATAGGCCAGTTCTGGCAGAAAATACATTTGGCACTGCATCCCGAAAAGAAAATATTGCCAGCCCCGCTCCACCCGCTCACTGGAGGCTCTTCACCGTCATGAACGGAAAAACTTGCCACTTTTATCCCTTCTTCAACAGCTCCGCAAGGTCTTATATCTGAACCTCCGCATCGCAAAGGACAGCATGTTCCTGTTTTAAACAGATCTTCAGCCTTTAGAATTAAGCTGTTAAGCTGTTCCTCAGATAAGGAGTTCAGAGAATTTTTCATAGTAGAGATGAAGCTTTTCAATTTCAGCAATCTGATATGGATCATATAGTTTGGAACTTGAAAATCTTTCCTTTTTAAGCATTAGAATTGAAACAAGAAAAAGCGCATAACTAACCGAAGGCACTATATTTTTCTCATCGACAAGAAGTTTGAGTTTTTTAAAGAATTCTATAGCATTCATCTGTATCAGAATGCATGAACGGCTTTCAACAAAATGTATTCCGTCGGGTCTGTCATAAAAAAATGAGAGAATAAAATCTCTTTCCTTGTACCATGTCAGACTGTTTTCTTCATCTTGCGAAAGGACGAGTTTTTCACCTGAAAAAAAGTCCTCGCCTTTTAATTTTGAGAATCTGGCGGGAGCAAAAAGCCGTACTGATGCTTTTTCGAGATCTCTTTTTTTTGCAAGAGTCACACCTTCACCGACATTATAATGATATATGAAAAAAAGATTAAAGTACTGCTGCCAGAAATTAAAATTCTTTACATCCTCACCGGTGAAATGGAACGCTTCTTTCTTAAAATCATGTAGAAAAGCTGATTCAACCGGATCAAAAGACGAGTAGATCTTTGTTTTAAGTGACTCCATTAAAACTCTCTTGAATAAACAACTTTGCCGTCAACTATTGTAGCAAAAACCGATCCTTTCACATGAAAACCATGAAAAGGAGTGTTGGAGCTTTTTGAGCAGAACATGTTCTTGTCGACAGTCCATTGATAGTCTGTGTCAAATATTGTAACATCAGCCGGAGCACCCTTTTCGATAACGCCGCCCTTAACACCCATTATGGAATATCCGGCAGTAAAGAGCTCAACCACTCTTTCAATTGTCAGATGACCTTCATGATAAAGTTTGAGGACTATCGGCAAAGCGGTTTCAAGCCCGATTATACCGAAAGGAGCATTGTTGAACTCAACTTCCTTTTCTCTCTGGTGATGAGGAGCATGATCTGTTGCAATTGCATCAATCAGTCCTGATTTCACAGCTTCAATAAGCACCAGTCTGTCATTTTCTGAACGAAGCGGCGGGTTTATTTTCGTATTTGTATCAAAACCGCCTACAGCCTGATCTGTAAGAGTGAGATAATGAGGAGCAGTCTCTGCGGTTACTTTGACACCTTTTTTTTTGTAGTGTCTGATCACATCGACAGACATTGCACAACTGACATGAGCTATATGCACCGGAAGATCGAGATATTCAGCCATCATGCAGTCTCTTGCGATCTGAGAAGCTTCTCCGACAACAGGAATACCGGTCATGCCGTAAATAGTCGAATAGAAACCTTCGTTCATCTGTCCGCCTTCAGCAAGATATGTGTCTTCACTGTGCGAGATGTATTTCATATCGAAAGATGAGCCGTATTCCATTACTCTCTTTAAAAGATCTGTGTTTTTTATGGGTTTACCGTCATCACTGACTGCTATAGCTCCGCCTTCTTTGAGTTCGCCGATCGGAGCAAGCCCTTCACCTTTCAATCCTTTCGAAGCCGCTGCCACTGGATATAATTTAACACCGTTTCCGCCTGTAGCTCTTTCCAGCATATATCTGATAGTTTCAATATTATCTGCCACAGGATTTGTGTTAGGCATTGTGCAGACTGAAGTGAATCCGCCTGCCGCTGCTGCCATTAAACCGGTGTGAATATCTTCTTTATGCTCATAACCGGGATCTCTGAAATGGACATGTATGTCAATAAAGCCAGGAGCAACGATCATTCCGTCAGCATTGACAACTTTCGCACCAGTTTCATCAGGATTGTCAGTAATATCAGTGATTAAGCCGTTTTCGATCACTATTGCGGTTTTCTTTTTTTCTTTTTTTGCCGGATTCACCAGCGTGCCGTTTTTAATTATCATTTTCATTTTTCAGATCCTCCGAGAAGAAGATAAAGAACAGCCATTCTGACGCTTACGCCGTTTGCCACCTGAGTAAGAACAACAGACCTTTCTCCGTCCATTACCACATCATCGATTTCAACACCTCTGTTGGCCGGTCCCGGATGCATTACTATCGCATCATTCTTCGCATATTTCAGAAGTTCAGGAGTAAGACAGAAAAATTTTGCATATTCCCTTACATCCGGATAAAGAAGATTGCTCGCTCGTTCGTTCTGAACCCTGAGCATCATGACAGCATCTGCACCTTTAACTGCATCGACCGGTCTTTTTTCAACTGTAACACCCATCTTCTCTATTTCTTTAGGTATCATCGTTCCGGGTCCGGAAATAACAACATCGCAACCCATTTTTGTAAGAAGATATATGTTCGACCTTGCAACTCTGCTGTGATAAATGTCACCAAGAAGTGCGATACGGAGACCTTCGAGCTTTCCTTTTTTCTGCCAGATTGTGAAGGCATCAAGAAGCGCCTGTGTCGGATGTTCTCTGAAACCGTCACCGGCATTAATGATAGAACAATCCATAATCTCGGCAAGGAGTTGCGGTGTTCCTGCGACTGAATGTCTTATTATCATGGCATCCGGCTGCATAGCCTGGAGATTCAACGCTGTGTCGGAAAGAGTTTCACCCTTTTCAATTGCGCTTCCCGATACTGCAATGTTATAAGTATCGGCACTCAACCTTTTTTCTGCAACTTCGAATGACATCCTCGTCCTTGTTGACGGTTCAGCAAAAAAGTTGATTATCGTCTTTCCCTTCAATGTAGGAACTTTCTTGATCTGCCGTTGATTTATCTCATCAAAACTTACAGCTGTCTCAAGAATGTTCATTATCTGATCCCTGTTAAGATTTTCAATTCCAAGCAGATGTTTCATTATTTTTCTCCAGATTTATCCAAGTACAACTTTATCTTCACCGTCCGTTTCCGAGAAGAAGACTGCAACTGCGTCATCTCTCTTTGTGGCGATCACTTTGCCGACAACATCAGGCTGAATCGGAAGTTCTCTGTGCCCTCTGTCGATGAGTGATACAAATTTTATTGATTTAGGTCTTCCGTAATCCATAACAGCTTCAATCGCCGCTCTGACAGTACGACCCGTGAACATGACATCATCAACAAGGACAATATGATATTCCTCAGGGTCAAAATTCAATGTCGAAGGACCGATCTTCGGTGATGATAATCCTTTGAAGAAATCATCCCTGTAAAGAGCGATATCAATAGTCCCTGTTGCAAGTTTGACCTTTTCCTTTTCTTCGATCTTTTTAACTATTCTTTCTGCAAGAATCACACCTCTGGTCCTTATCCCCACGATGGCGACTTTTTCAAGATGGCTCAGATTCTCAATCATTTCATAGACCATTCTGTCGATCACCTTTCCCATTTCATCTGAATTGAGCAGAACTTTTTTAATTACAAGATTTTGTCTTTTCAAAACTGTCTCCTCCGGTTACTTGTCAGAACATTTTATCGACTTTCGCAGCTTCTGCCTTGATCTCGAATTCAAGCGGCTTGAAAACATGTCCGAACATTGCTATTTCATCTTTATATTTAAGAACAGCCTTTACAGTCTGGCTTTCTTCATCTTTATCAAGACGGAGCATACCTGGAACAATGTCTTTTCTACCGAGATCTATAATTCTTTTATTAAATTCCTTATCGGTATCTTCAACAGAGTGGAGCGTGCCGTATTGGGCAATATTTTCAACAACTTTTGTCAGTCTGTAATTATCAACATAGGGCTTTGCGACAAACCAGCCGACATAAACGAATGCAAGAAACAGAACAATCTTGATCATCGTGTTAGTACTCATGTTTTTTCTCCCAAAAAATGGTTTAACAAAACTTCTTGCGGAAACTAGCAGATTCCCTGTCACAAGTCAAAAAAAACAGGGTCTATTTTATCAGCTCCCGCATCACCTTGATGCCGACTGGAATTACATCATTTGAAGGAAAAAACAACTGCGAATGCAATGGATTGCCAGATTTGTCATTTTGTCTTGTCCCGAGCCAGAAAAGTATCCCCTGCCATTTTTTTGTGAAATATCCGAAATCCTCTCCGACAAGTTCTCCTTTTTTTTCTATACATTTAATTCCTGTGCTTTTACAAACAGCCTTCAGTTTTTCAAAAAGAGCCGGATTGTTTCTCACTTCGACATATTCCCCGAGAATTGACATTTCAGAGAAACACCCGAAGTCAGACGCACACTTTTTTGCTGTTTTTTCAACAATACCTGAGACTTGTGACATAACATCACTTTCGAAAGCCCTTAAAGTGCCTTCTATTTTTGAATAATCGGACACTATATTTCTTGCCGTTCCGGATGTGATCTTGCCGAAATGTGCAAGAAAAATATCTGCCGGATCCAACGAACTTTTCAAAATATTATTGATTGTATAGAGAAATGAAACTGAAGCCGCCAGCGCATCGCATCCCTTTTCCGGAAATGCCGCATGTGATGATTTTCCGTTAAAAATGATGTCAACTTCTCTGGGAATCGCAAAAAGAACACTTCCATTCGAAGCGACTTCCCCTATTTCGTGGTCATCTGTAACATGAAGAGCATAAACTGAATCTATTTTGTAATTTTCAAAAAATCCTGTCTCAAGCATTTTCTTTGCTCCGCCAGCTCCTTCTTCACCCGGCTGAAACACAAAAAGAAGGTTTGATGCTGGTCTTTTTTCAGCGGTATCCAATATCATTCCACAAAGAACCGTCATATGAATGTCATGACCGCAAGCATGCATAACTCCATGATTTTCCGAAACTATTCCATTATTTTCAGATTCAGTCACCGGAAGAGCGTCCATATCTGCTCTCATTAATTTAAAAGGAAGCTCGCCACCGTTGCGGTATTCAACAACTATAGAAGTATGAAAAGGGTTGAATATTTTGAAAGAACCGTTCCCTCTGATCACATTCGAGATAAAATTCTCAAGTATTTCTGAGGTCTTATATTCAACAAGAGAAAGTTCGGGACATTTATGGAGTTTTTCCCGCAGTTCAGTCAGCATCGTTCTGTCCGTCATCCGTACTTTCCTCCTCTTTTAATATCTTTACAACCTGATGTTCCACAAAAAGTGCATGCAGTTGGCGG
>DAOQAY010000121.1:0-8594 GCA_035354435.1 bacterium | reverse complement strand
AGATCTTTTCACCGGAAGTACGGTTTCTATAATTGTGAAGACCATACGAAACTACTCTATCTCCCAATGTTGTAATTGAAAATATATCTCCGGGAAGAAATTTTGTTATGCCGGCTTCATTTTTGTAAAGAAGTTTTGCGTTTTCCCAGTTTTCAGGACCGAGCATCTCTGAAAAAAGATCGTTGTACTTGCCTTCAGGTATCTGGATATAAGAAGTGTTTAGCTGTCCTGAAGAATTATTGTTGTTCCAGTTTACATGGATATCCGTCTTTTTAGAAGGATAGAAAAAAAAGACCGCAGCTGAAATGGCGACGACCGGAATTGTAAGAACGAGTAACCATTTTACATTCATAGGCAATTGTTATTATGAACAACAAAACGGAACTATTCTATTTGCAATGTCATTTTTGTCAAAGAGTTGTAAAAGAGCATTTTATAAAAAAATTTGACAAGGTTGAGAATTTAATTAATATCGACCGCAAGACCGAATTGGTCGAGTGGGGTTGACATGCTTGATGAAACGAACAGTGTCAGGAAGGACATTCTTGAGGCTGCAAGGCAAGTTTTCTCAAAATACGGCTACAAGAAAACAACTGTAAATGATATCGCAAAAGCGGCTGGAAAGGCAAAAAGTTCATTGTATCATTATTTCGAAAGTAAAGAGATGATCTTTGTTTCAATAGTTAAAGAAGAGCTTGACGGTCTAGTTTCAAGATCAATGTCGGAAGCATCGAGGCATCATGATCCGATTGAAAAACTATATGCATACATATTCACCGGGAGAGGAAGTGTGGGTAAGATTTCAAAGGAATTCGGGGATATTCTGATCAATGATTTTTTTGAATTTTTTCCATTGATCAAAGAGTATGTTAGAGAACACGCCCGTAATCATGTCAACCTCATCAAGAAAATAATAGATGAAGGAAGCAGGACCGGGATTTTTTTTACAGATGATTCTTTGCAATCTGCAAAAGCTTTTTCTGTTGCATTTATAGGAATTACAGAAGATTCCCCATTGCAGGATGTTCTTGATATTGACAAAAAAACAGCTGACAGACTTTTCAACATGCTTATAGCCGGTCTAATGAAAAAATAGCAAAAAAAGAGGAATAAAATTGATTAGTTGCAATTTAATGCATATTTTCACAGAAAAATCGATCAAAATGCCAAAATGGTCTAACGGACTGTAAAAAAAGAAGGGATTTTATTAATGAAAACAACATATTGTGTAAAACATCTTTTGTTGCGACCAAAAAACCCAAGTGGTCGAAAATTTGTGAATATGATGGACTTTCTATAAATGGGGTGGATTAATGAAAAAAGTTATTTTGATTTTTGGGGCTTTGATGTTTTCAAGCTTTCTTTACGGAGAAGCAATTGATATTGATTCATGTTTTGCGGAGGCGCTTCAAAAAAGCAATGTAATAAAGAGCAGAGAGATGGCAATAAAAGCGTCATCATCAGACAGCAGAAGTGCATTTTATAATTTTTTCCCAACTGCCAAAATAGCATACAAATATATGAAGGTCGAATATTACAAAAAACCCGGTCCTATTATTTTGCCAATTTCTGATCCTCCTGTTGAATTTGAGATTCCTCTTCCGGAATGGCAGAATGCATTAGAAGTTTCAATAATGCAGCCGATAACTCCACTCTGGAGTGTTGATAAAGGATACACAGCCAAAAAACTTGTGACTGAAATTGAGCGGTTAAGACTTACTTCGGATTCAAACCAGTTGAGGGCAAATATCGTTGAATTTTATAACAGCTATTTTATGCTTGAAGAAGCTTCGGAGCTGATCGATGAGACAGATCTCTATTTAAAAAAATACAAACAGATCGCAGAAAATTTTATTGCTGAAGAGATGAGCGATAAAAGGGCAGCTCTGAAAATTGATATTGAACTTGAAAGAGTAGAAAAAGAAAAGCAGAATATCCTTGGAAATCAATCAGTTATAAAAACAGCCATTGCGCTTCTTTTAGATAGAGATGAAAACTCTTTTACACTTAAACCAGGCGAAAAAAAATCTGTACATATTTCAAAATCGTACGAAGAGCTTCTAGAAATTCAGGAGTCAATGCGTCCTGAGATCAAAATGCTGAAGAAATCTGATATAATTGCAGAAAAAGTCCGTGACACGAACTATCTGCCGTTTATACCTACAGTTGCACTTGTTGCCGGATACAATAATGATTTCAGCCACTCAGACTATTCCCCCGAAGGATCATTTTATGTCGGCGGGGCTGCAGAATGGGGAATCGGATTTGATTTTTTCTCAAATTACCACAAATTCGGCAAAGCGGATGCGGAAATGATCAAAACAAAACTTGATAATGCAGAATCAAAAAAACAGATGACATTGCAGATAAAATCACTTTATTCCAGCATACTGGTGAAAGAAAGTGAAATAAAGCTATCGGAAAAAGAGATCATCGAAGCAAAAGAAAATCTTAGAATTGAAGAAAATAAATACAAAGAAAAAATGACAACAGAAGCTGATCTTTTAAGTGCGCTTCTTTCTTTCAAAAGAGCTGCAACTTCAGCAATAACAGCATATTACAATCACAATACAGCAATTAACAGTCTGTCTGGTATTTTAGGGGTGAAAGTTGACGATATTACAAATAGTGAACAGGAAAAAGAAAAATAAAAGGAGATTGATCATGAAAAAGGGTTTTGTTATTCCGTTTTTGGCAGTTGTGCTTTTCTTTTCTTCATGCAGTGAGGGTATTGCTAAAGATAACCAGATTGAGAAAGAAAAGCTGGCAAAAAAAGTGGAGGTTATCCGACCGTTAAAGAAAAAAATGCCTGTAAGAATTGAAGCCGGCACAACGCTGAAAGCAGATGAAGAAAGTAAAATTTCCGCTGAAGTAAGTGCTCCTCTTATAAAATGGTTTGTTGAAGAAAATAGTTTTGTTAAAAAAGGAGATCCTATAGCAAAACTTGATCCTGTGAATTATGAAATTCAGAAAAATCAGGCGGTTGCAAACCTTAAGGCACTCGAATCAAAATACGATAATGTTTTAAAAGATTATGAAAGATTAAAAAGACTTGTCGAAAAGGAGTCATATCCCAAACAGCAGCTGGATCAGATAGAATCGCAGGTTGAATCATTTAAAAGCCAGATAGTTGTTGTTGCTGAAGGTGTTGAACTCGCAAACCGCATGGTTGAAAAAACTACAGTTAAAGCTCCTTTTTCAGGAATTGTCACAGGGAAAAAAATAGCTGTCGGAGAATTTGTTCCTGCTGGCGGAAAGGAGCTTATTACATTGGTGAAAACCGATGTTCTGGAAGCTCAGATCAATATTTCGGAAATGTTTTATGGAAAAGTCGGCAAAGATAGCACTGTTATTTTTTATGTTTCTGCAATTGATAAGAAAATCAAGGGTGTTGTAAAAAGTGTGGCAAAGAACATTGATAACATGAAACAGTTTAATGTCATTGTCGGAATTGAGAATAAAAATAACAATATTCCGGCAGGAATTTATGCAGTTGCTGAAATTATTTCTAAAGATGAGGAAAGGATCATTCTTCCAGTTTCTTCAATAAAAGAAACAGGAAAAAACAAAGGTGAAGTATATACCGTTGATAAAGATGGATCTGTACAAAAAGTAAGCATTACAACTTCAATCGTGTTTGAAGAAGGTGTCGAAGTTACAGGCGAAGTGCCTGAATTTGTTATTAAAAACATTTCAAGTGCAGTGGTCGGTGAAAAAGTTGAATACTCTCTTTAACTGAGGAGGCGTTATGTTCCTTTCAAAACTCTCTATAAAAAATCCGGTTCTAATCATAATGATATCGCTTGCCCTTGTGTTTTTCGGTTTGTTTGCTGTGAAAACTCTCGGCATTGAGCTTATTCCTTCAATTGATGTTCCTGTCGTAACTGTTACCGCTATTTATCCCGGAGCTGATGCAAAAACAGTTGAAGAGGAAGTTATAAAAAAAATAGAAGATGAGATCGGTATTATCAACGGAATTGATAAAATGCAGTCGACTGTTGTAGATAATGTCGGTTTTGTTGTTGTAAAATTTAAAGACGGTGTGAAAACCGACATCGCTGTTCAGGATGTGAGGGATAAAGTCGAGTTTGTGAAAAAGTCACTTCCTGATGATGTGGAAGCTCCTGTCGTTGAAAAGCTTGATGTCAATGCTCTAGCGTTCCTTTCAATAATTGTTAAAGCTCCAGCCGGAGAAAATCCTTCTATTGTAACTGAAATAGCAAAGAAAAAGATCAAGGAAAGAATTTCGGCAATATCGGGTGTCGGTAAAGTTGAAATGTATGGCGGACGGGAAAGGGAAATAAAAATTCTCATGAATCCGTTAAAACTGGGTTCATATAAAATTCCGGCACTTTCTCTGATTCAGGCAATAGGTGCTTCTTCATTAAAAATTCCGGCCGGAACAATAAAAATGAATAATGATACGGAAGATGTTTCGGTAAAAGGAGACGGAACTGTCAGAAACATCAATGAATTAATGGAAATGCCACTTCTGAAAACTGGTAACGGCGGTACTTTAAAAATAAAGGATTTCGCAAGAGTAGTTGATGGAATTGAGGAAGAGGAATCAGCTTCTTTTCTGGGTCTTACTCCTGCAATCGGTCTTGATGTGAAAAAACAGGGGAAGGTAAATGTTGTCGCTCTTGCAAAAAAAGTCCGGAATGAACTTGAAAAAATAAAAACAGAGCTGCCTGAAGGCTATTCTGTTGAAGTAATCGGAGACACAACACCTTTTACTGAAGGAGCGGTATCAGGCTCGATTTTTGATATTTTTATCGGCGCATTTCTTGCGATGTTCATTGTTTTACTTTTTCTGATGAATAAAAGAGCAGCTATGATTATTGCCGTTTCTCTTCCTACTTCTGTTATAGGAACTTTCTTTTTTGTTAAAGCGATGGGTTTTTCTCTTAACTTTATGACAACTCTTGCTTTGTCTCTTTCTGTCGGACTTCTTACCGATGACGCTATTGTTGTAATTGAAGCAATTGTCCGGCATATCAAAGAGGGTAAATCAAGAATTTCATCAGCAATGGATGCAACAAATGAAGTCGGACTTGCGATCATTTCTTCAGAGCTGGCGCTTATTTCAGTATTTGGACCTACAGTAATGATGGATGGTTTCGTAGGGCAGCTCCTTAAAGAGTTTGGAATTACTGTTATTATTGCAATTCTTATAAGTGTAGCGGTCAGCTTTACTTTAACTCCTCTATTTGCCTCATTCATCCTGAAAGAGGAAAAAAGTTCTTTTTTCATTTTTAAGTTTATGGAAAAAGTGCTTCTGAAGTTAGAAACGGCATATTCAAAAGCTGTTTCTGTAGTGCTCAAGCATAGATTGATGACCTCAATTGTTGCAATAGTGTTATTTTCAATCGGAATGTTTTTTGCCGGACAGTTGAAAACAGAATTTATGCCTTATAATGATATGGGGCTTTTTACTCTTAAAGTAGAGCTTCCGCCTGAAACATCAATTGAAAGATCAAAAGAAGTGACAAGAGAAATTATTGAACAGGTTTCCTTGTTTGAATGGGAAAAAAATGCCTATTCCTCCATTGGAGCCAGTGCTACAAAGGAAAAAAGCATAATAACGGTCAAGGTTTCTCTGCAAAGCAAAAAAGACAGAAGTGTCAGCTCACTGGAGGCAATTGATCAGGTCAGGCAGAAGCTCAGTTATATTAAAGATAAATACAATGCAAAGCTTTATTTCTTATCAAGGGATGAAAGTATGTCGTCTGCCGGTTCACCTGTAGAACTTAATCTTCTGGGAGATAATTTTGAAACACTTGATAAAGCAGGCAGAACAGTTATGGAATTTATGGAAAAAGATGGCGGATTTGAAGATATAATGTCTGACAACAAAGGTTTCAAAAAGGAACTGAAGGTAAAATTCGACCACACAAAAATGACTGATCTGGGAGTCAATAATGCAGAAAGTGCAATAACACTACGATACCTTTTAAGTGGTATAAAAGTTGCAGAAATAGACAATGACAGTGGCGAAAAGGATGAAATTAAAATATATCTGGATGAGCCTTATAAATCACTTGATCACATAAAGAACATTCCTCTGAAAAGCACTACGGTTCAGGGTGTAATATTGTCTGATGTTGCTGATATTTCTTATGGTTCGGCGGTAGTCAAGATTAACAGATATGATAAAAGAAGAAATGTAAAGATCTCGGCTTCCGTAGCACCGGGATATGATCTTGGAAGCCAGATGTCAAAGCTCAAGGAGTTTGTTTCAAAAAATCTTCCTCAAGGTGTTTCCTATGAAGAAGGCGGAGAAGCAGAGATGATGAGTGATTCTTTTAAAAGTCTTATCACGGTGTTACTCATCGCGATTTTTCTTATCTACCTTGTTCTTTCAAGCCAGTTTAATTCATTTATTCACCCTTTCACCATCATGTCTGCACTCCCTTTTGCGATGACAGGAGCAATTCTGACACTTTATATCACCCGGCTTGAGCTGAGTGTTCTAAGTTTTATAGGAATAATCATGCTCATGGGAATTGTTACCAAAAATTCGATCCTGCTTGTTGACTACACACTGAAAATGATAAAAAACGGTCATGATGTAAAATCAGCTCTTATTAGAGCATCAAAAACCAGATTGCGTCCGATCCTGATGACAACAGGAGCTACCATCATGGGAATGATTCCGGTTGTAATTTCAACAGCCGAAGGTTCTGAAATGAAACAATCCATGGGCTGGGCAGTTATGGGCGGACTCGTTTTTTCGACCCTTGTCACTCTTTTTATAGTACCGGTAATTTTCTCACTTCTTGATAGATTCTCAGCAAAAAGAAATATTGAAAGAGAAAATGAAATTTCAGCTCTGTAAAAGGTTTTTAAAATGAAAAAATGGTATTCAAAATATATTGATTTTTCTTCCCGCTGGTACGGACTCATTATTATATTACTTTTTGCTCTTATGACTGGAGAGTTCTTATATCTGAAAGACAACCTTAAAATTGATACAGATCTTAAAGCTCTTTTTAATGGAGCGAACGAAACAGTAATTCAGCTTCAGGAAATGGAGGAAAAAGTCGGGAGTTATTCTACTATACTTGTTGTAGCTTCATCTCCTGATAGAGAAAAAAACATACAGGCGCTTGCAAATATCAAAGCGCAGGTTAAAAACAATCCGGCTGTAAGATATGTGGATTTTGACCGTGATACAGAATATCTTGAAAAACATGCGCTTTTATTTGCTTCCATTGAAGATCTTGAAAAGATAAAGGAAACAATAAGAAAACGGATCACAGATCAGGTTGAGCATTCAATTTCTCTAAATGATGCACCGGTATTTAAAGAAGGAAAATCACTCGATGATGAGTTGAATAAAATCATTAAAGAGAGTGAAAAATACTTTAAAAGTTATAAGCTGAACAAATACTATGAAGCGCAGAACGGAACCCTTGTTGCAATGAAAGTGCGTCCTGCGGGAAGTGAAACGAGCATTAATGACACAAAAAAAGTAGTCGATCTTCTGGACAATGCCATCAAAGTGACAAATCCGGAAAAGCTTGGAGTAAGGGTTGAAGCCGGAGGTCCATTCAGAAATAAACTCAAGGAAATGAAGGCGATATATGATGATGTTTTCTCTACACTTGCGATCTGCATAGTACTTCTGTTTTTGATAATAATCTATTACTTCAGATCATTCCGGTCTGTCTTTATTGTTTTTCTTCCTTTATCAGCAGGTGTTTTGACCGCTGTTTTTACAATGCAGTATTTTATCGGAGGATTTAATATCATTTCCGCCTTTTCTTTTTCAATCCTATATGGACTCGGGATAGATTTCAGTATACATCTTTTAGGAAGGTTCAGCGAAGAAAGAGAGCGTTTGGAAAATTGCAAAGATGCAATGATATCAAGTTATTCAGAGGTGATTCCGGCAATATTCGCAGGAGCTGTTACAACAGTTGCGGCATTTCTGTCATTAACAATTGTTGATTTTAAAGGGTTTTCAGATTTCGGTCTGGCTGCAGCAATAGGAGTATCAGCAGCATTTATTTCAACAATAGTTTTTTTCCCGCCGGTAATTTTCTTTTTTGAGAAATTCAAACCGGTAAAATTAAATATAAGAAAGACTCTTCTGCTGTCATCAATTTACCGCACAGGTTCGAAAAGATCTTTTTTAACAGCATCCATTTTTATTCTGATAACGGTTCTTGCTGTAATTTCAATTAATTTTATATCAATGGAATATGATTTTAATAATCTGACTTTCCCTGGTAAATATGATCCTGATTCCGTCAGCACGAGATATATTCAAGCTGTAAAAAAAGAAAAGACAGATTTTATGTCAACAGGACTACCTTCTTTCATCCTGACAAATTCCAAAGAAGAGACCGAAGATGCAAGCAGGGCGCTTGATAAAATCAAAAAACACAATACAAACACACTTGAATTCAAAGATTATATATCAATATACAGTTTTATTCCTGAAAAGCAGGATGAAAAGCTCAAAATAATAAGAGATATCAGAAGGTTGATTGAAAGAAAGGTCAATCTGTTCGATGAAAAGACAATAGACAGATATAACAATGATTTCCGCTCATATCTTGAAATTGATTCACCTGTTGAAGAAAAAC
>DAOQAY010000120.1:5398-8648 GCA_035354435.1 bacterium | reverse complement strand
CTTTCGGTGACACTAAACCGTTCGTAAACTTTATTAGGGAGTGAGATATGAAAAAAATTTTGTTTTTAATGGCAGTAATTGCTGTGTTTATGTTTGTTTCATGCGGAAACGATGTGACAAATACCGGTAGTGATAAAGACCAGACAAATGATGAATCGGTTACTGACAATGAAGTGACTGACGAAGCGGCTGATGAAGCAACTGACGAAATTTCAGATGAAATAACTGACGAAACAGCTGATGAAACAACTGATGAGATGACTGATGAAATGACTGATGATGACACTCCTCAGGAATGCACAAACCTCAATGTGACATACAGCAGCACCGGTCTTGAACCTGTCGCTACTGACATTTCTCTTGCAGTTTATTCAAACGGCTGGGGCGGTCTGCTTGACACGCTTACTATGGATACTGAAGGCGAGCTGAAGATCGAAGTACCGGAAGAAAATCCTTATGACGGAACAACTCCTTCATATTTCATTTATGAAACTGCTGACGGATACTTCACAAATGCAACCTATGCAGTTTTCGGTAACACAATTGATGTCAACCTTGATCCGGTAATGCCGGATCATGTGAACGGTTCTATTTATATGGTTCAATATTATTTCGGACCTACAGTTCTCGGCATTACTGACATAAAAGTAACAGATAAAACTGGCAAAACTGTCGGATGTTTCAATACAGATTCAAACGGCAGGTTTGTGATAGATCTTGCTGACGGCGACTACATCTTCAACTTCAAAGATATGGATGAATCTGAGTATAATCAGGAAGTTACAGTTGATTCAAACTACCTTGATCTCAGAATTGAAGCCGAAGCTCAGATGGCGAAACCGAACATCTATATTTATCCTGAAAAAACAGTTGATCTTGATGTGTCACTCGATTTCCCGCTTGGCGGGTCTGTAATTACTTCAATTCCCGATTACGGAACAGGATGGCATGTGACGGTCACTCCGGATGGAATGATCGACGGAAAATACGGATATCTCTTTTATGAAAGTCAGAATCCCGATGTTTTCCAGTACAAATACGGCTGGACAGTGAAAAACAGCGATCTTGAGAAGTTTTTTAGAGCCAACATGAGTGATTACGGGTTTGCAGGCAGAGAAATTGAAGACTTCATTGAATGGTGGATACCGAAATTTGACGGAAACTGCTATGATATTTATCCGCAGACCGCGTGTGAGATCGATCCGGTAGTAAAACTCAATATATCAATAGTTCCGGATAGTTTGCAGAGACTTTCCTATGCCGTAAGAGAAACTGCAACTTGTAAAGAACATCTTGCGGAACCTGTTATAGCACCATTTGAAAGGATTGGATTCTCTGTTCTTGAGTGGGGAGTTATTCTCAGATAAATATCTGAAATCTCTTATTATTTATCTACACAGTAGTGATAATCCGGATCGCATAGCTGAGTCGCAGTGTCACATTCATTGTCGACATAACAGCCGGTATATTCAAGCTGAGGTACTATTCTGACTTTCAACAGTACATAATCACCGGCACTGTCAGTATTTGTTGTCGCCATAAGCGAAAGATACGCTTCGTGATCTCCGATGAACTTTACATCTGAAGGAAGAACAATATTCATAAATACCGAACCTTCCATTGCTGAGGTAGTGCCTACAGTCCCGAGCTGAACTTCAAAGCCTTTGTACAGAAGGTATTTTGTCCAGTTATCCCCTTTGACAGCAAGTGCCTGCGGTCCTTCTGCCGCAGTCACAGCCTTAAAATAGTTCCAATCCAGATAAAAATCTGCATTCATACCGGGATATCCCGCCATATAAAGGGTTGTTCCGTCAAATTTAGTTGCAGCAACATTTTCCGGTCTTTTTAAAGGAGCCGAATTACTTTCAAGAAGTGAAGTGCCGGTTATCTCAAAGTACTGGTCAACTCCGTTACCCGGAGGAGCCGGAAGATTTTTTTCAGTTACTGTAAAACCAGGTGTGTTCTCCCCTGAAGTTACTGTTTTAAAAAGTTCCTGAGAAAGAGGCACCGTAGTGTCTGAATCCGGAATTTCACTGTCGTCGGAGTCTGGAAGCGAATCATCATCGGTACCAGTGCCGAGCATACATTCTGCTTTCCCCACACCCTGTTTTTCATTATCGCAAACCTTTTTCATGCCTGAATATGTGATTGTTTTTGATGGATCACCGGCACATTCTTTGATACATGTCCATTCACCCACTCCTCCGGCAAATTTCAGAGAACTGCATGAAGCCTTGAGGAATTCGCCGGAAATAGCCATATACGGATCGCCGAACATTTTACAGAACTTCTCTGCAAGACTTTCCATATATTCTTTAAGTCCCGTTGCGTCAATGATCTTTCCTGCAAGCCATCCTACCGCTTTGTAGACTGCGGCTGCGATCTTACCCATCTTTTCAACCTGATATTTAGCATTCTGGAACATCTTTCCTGCAACAGGTATCATTTTTCCCATTCTTGCAGTAAGAGCATTTTTCAATTTATCCATCAGAGAATCGACTAAAACGCCGCCTGCTTTTTTGCAAAGTCCGCTGACAACATTGACTTTAATTGAAGCATGAACTTTTGTCGAGTCGCCGACTCCCATTTTAGGATTTGTCACTTCGACTTTAATATTGCCGAAAGTCGGAACATATTCAGCCACCATCTTAATAATATCCGCCACAGCACCGACAATATTGGAAAGCGCAGACAGGAATGAAATAGCCGGACCGACAACAGGAGCTTTATTTAGAGGCCACCAGTCGAGATAATCAAGGACAGCCGAGACATTTTCATTGATATCACCAACAATTGCCGCAATATTTGCAATCTTGTTGAAGGCACAGACCAGTTTTATCATTGACTCTCCGAGAGACGGAGTGCCGAAACCGGCCTTGTAGACCGATTCACCTTTGATTAACTTTGTGTAGTAGATCACCTCTTCCGTAGCAGCCTTCAACCGTTCGTTGGCATCATCAAGACCTTGAGCCTTTGCAAGCCTTTCGTATGCAGTTTTGCCGGCATCATCAAGTTCGTTGAAATTGACATAGAAACTGCCGTATGCTTCGTCATACTGCTCAGATGCGGCAAGCGCCATACCTTTAAGAGCTGCTTTTTCATCATCCGTCGCTTCAATATTGTCAGCATAGGTATCAAGTCCGTCCTGAACGGCAGATAATGCAACTCTCAGTCGTCCCATTGTTTCAAGCACTTTTGTACCCTGCTTTGCTCTCGCGGCAGGAAGCGGCTGAATCGTGAGGTCTTTCAT
>DAOQAY010000120.1:0-5388 GCA_035354435.1 bacterium | reverse complement strand
GGAATCTGTTCCGTTCGAAAGCGTCACTTCGACACCTGTTTCCGCTTTCAGACACATATATTCAGGAGGGATGACAAAAGTTCCGTAACCAGGTCTGACTGAATCAAAAAGCACTTTGCCTACTCCCGGCTTTCCTTCAATGCTTTTCAGACATGCATCATCCCAGCTGACAGCTTTCAACAAATTGACTTCTTTAAACGATATGCTGTAATTTCCACCAGCATTAAGAAGCATCGGATTGATAATCATTATCGGATCGCCTGAAGCAGAAAGCATTATCGGATCTCCCGAAGCTTCATCCATGATCGGATCGCCACTTGCAGTAACACCTCTCTGGACATGAACAGGCGCTTTTCCTGAATCAAGAGCCGTTTTCAGAATGTCAACATCCAGAGTATCAATTCGTGTGTCCAGATTGAAATCACTTGCTTTTATCTGGGCATCGGTCATTTCGCCGGTCTTTTCAACATAGGCGGTCAGAAGATCCACATCAGTCTGATCTACAACACCGTCATCATTGAGATCACCGATTGTGAAAGGTTTTGATGAATCAAAAACTATAAAACCGCCACCGGTTACTATTTCAGTACCTGCGGCATCTTTAACTGTCACTTCAACAGTATATTCACCTGCTTTTGAGAATTTGAAAGACACTTTTTTATCTGTTTTTGTCCCGATTGACAGAATGCCTTCAGCCGGAAGTTTCCATTCATAGGTCACAGCCCCTTCCGGAGTTCCTCCTGTAACATAAACTTCAGCTTCAAAAACAGTATCTTTTGTTCCGCTGATCCTTGAAGCTTTGACATTTGCCGAGAATTTTTCAAGCTGAACTTTGTAACTGCTCAAGTCAAAACCGAATTCATCAGTCATCACATCACTGTCGTTTGCAGTTTCATTGTCATTTACAGGGTCGTTTTTCTTTGAAGAACTGCATGAAACTGAAATAAACAGCATTAACGACAAAAAAATAAAAAATAGTCCGTGTTTCATTTTTCCCTCCATAAAAATTATTCAGATCAAATATTACGAATGATTTTTACAAGAGTCTCTGTTTCAATTGACAAATCTTTCAATAGAGAATTAAGGGATTCTGCATCAGGATCGCTTTTTATCATTTTCTCCAGAGCCATCGTTATTTCTGCAAGCTTTCCGAACTGCATGCTCAGACATGATCCTTTCAGTGCATGTGCATTGTTCAGGGCTTCCTTGATATCTCCTTTCGCAATAGCTTCCTTCAAAAGCCGTACTCTTGAAGGGAATTCATTTTTCACCGTATCTATCAGCTTTCTGAAAAGTTCTTCATCCTGACCTATGCTTTCCCTCAGAAGCACTTCATCAAAACGCTTCCTCAATTCATCCTTATCCGAATTGCCGTCTGCACCGGAAACCAGCAGATATTCTTTAAGTACATTTTTAATGACAGTTCCTGAAACCGGCTTAGTTATATAATTATTCATACCGGCTTTGAAACACTTCGTCTTTTCATCTTTAACTACGCCGGCTGTAAGAGCTATCACAGGAACATTTCTATTAAGTTCCTTCTCTATATATCTTATTTTTTCTGTTGCAGTATATCCATCCATGACAGGCATTTTAATATCCATGAATACAATGTCCGGAAGATTCTCACGGTAGGCATTTACAGCTTCTTCGCCGTTTACAGCACTGAATATTTCGCTTTCAGGAAATATTTCCTTAAGAACGCTCTTTATGAGCAGCATATTTATTTCATTATCTTCGGCTACAAGTATCCTGTATTTTGTGTCAGAAACAAAAAGCACTTCACTTTCCATGTTTTGAGTGGATCTGGAACTTTGATCTATAATACTTCCCGGCACAAGATCGATATCAAATAAAAAGACTGAACCTTCCTGATATTTACTCTTAACAATTATGTTCGACCCCATTTTTTCCAGTATTTTACTAGATATAGCCAGTCCGAGACCGGTTCCTCCATATTTTCTTGTGGTTGAAGGATCAGCCTGTGTAAAAGATCTGAAAAGTTTTTCTATCTGTTCAGGCTTTATTCCTATTCCGGTATCTGTAACTGATATCCTTATCCTGAATTTTCCTGAGATTTCATCATAACTTACAAATGCGGCTTTCAGTTCTATCATCCCCTTTTCAGTAAATTTAGCCGCATTGCTCAGAAGATTGACAACCACCTGCCGCAACTTTAAAGAATCTGTAACAACCTGTTCAGGAACTTTCTCTTCAATGGTAAGAGCAAGCTTTACCGGTTTATTCATCACTTTGTGTCTGATAAGCTCAACTGACTCTTTCAGGATCATGTGAAGATTGCAGTTTTCAGATTCAAGTTCCATTTTCCCCGCTTCGATCTTGGAAAAATCAAGAATGTCATTTACTACATCAAGAAGAACTTTCGCAGATTTTGAAATATTGGACATATATTCCGACTGAACATTATCAAGTTTTGATCTCATCAGCAGTTCAGAAAAGCCTATTATACCATTAAGCGGAGTTCGTATCTCATGACTCATGTTTGCAAGGAATTCACTTTTCGCAAGGCTCGCTTTTTCAGCATCCTGCTTTGCATCTATAAGCTGCTTTTTTATTTTATACTGCTCTGTGACATCATGGAAAACAAGCACCGTACCTCTTAAATAACCGGAAATATCAATTATAGGCGCTACACTGTCTGCTATCTGCCGTTCCGATCCATCCTTTGAAACAAGTGTTGTATCATTGGCAAGTGTTACAGCCTTTCTATTGGCGATTACATTATCTACAGGACAAGGAATCTTTTCACCTGTTGTTGCATTATGTATCCTGAATATATTCTCAACATTACAACCTGCGCTTTCTTCAACTGTAAAACCTGTAAGACCTGTCGCAACTTTGTTCATTCTCCTGACCATTCCCGATTCGTCGGTCGAAATAACCGCATCTCCGATCGAATAAAGTGTTGTCATAAGATCATTTTCGCTTTCAGCCAGTTCCCGTGTCTTGTTTTTTACCTGAATCTCAAGAAAGACCTCCCTGTTTCGCAGGAAAACAATGAAAAGCGAAAAAAGAATAGTGAGCAGCGATATGAAAAAAGTTGTTGCAATACCAGGAATTATCATCGTTTTAAAACGGGTTGTGTATTTTGAGTCAACTTCCACTATTAAAGTGATTCCGAAAACAAATATCGGGAAAAACCGTTTACCTTCAGATTTTTCTATTTCTGGAACATTATTTCCATCAATAGACCTGAGTTTCATTGAAAGAGTAGGATCAACGCTACTGAATTCAGGAATGTTAACTGATGCCACCATGTCAAGATCTATGGCAGTGAGAATAAATCCGGTGATCTTTTTTTCCAGATCAGAAAAAACAGGTGTAACTATAATTGAAAGTTGAAAAATGGATGATTTGTCATTAATTTCAACTGGCTTCGAAATTGTCATATACCCGGAAGAATATGCAGAATCCATTGCACTTTTAACGGCTTTTGAAGCAATTATTCCTGTTCTTTCAATAATATTGTTCTCTTCAGGATAGTTGTAGCGCAGTTTAAGTGATCCATCAATATAATCAGCATATTGAATACTTCTTACTATCTGAGATCTGCTGATAGAATTTGAAATTCTATTGAAAGTGGCACTATTGAGATTGGTATTGCTTATTACGGTGGAGAGCACTTCAAAGTCCCGTCTAAGTTCAAAAAGATCCTGCCTCACAAGAGCAACTTTGGATTCTGCCAGTTTTTTATAATCATTCTCAAAGCTTATTTTGGCAAGTAGAAATGCATTGTAACCGAAAACGAACGCCAGAAAAATTCCCAATATAAAAACAAGAAGTGCTTCAAGATGCCTGAATAACCACATGTTTGACTTTTTTGTGTGATATCTTACGCCTATCATTAAGGAAAATGCTAAAAAAATCAGTGTTATAACAAATGTTCTTAACATTGACGAAGCTCTTGCTTCTAAAACCGACTGTTTCCAGTCATCGGCAAGAATGTCCACTCCTATAAGTATTAACAGATCTCCAGTCTTTTTGGAGAAAACAGGCGCATAGGCCGAAATAAAAGTTCCGTATTCATCTGTGACAGGACCTATAACCCGCTTTTTGCCATCTTTCAACGACTTTATCATCTCATCGTCCGGAAAATTGTATATCTTACCGGGAAAAGACGCCATCGGGTCTGACAGATCGTAATCTTCCGGTCCGAAAACTATATTTCCGCCCTTTTGAGTCACAGAATATATACCCCGCAGATCTCCGATAAATCCGCGGTAGGCAATCATCTGGTTTCTGATTCGTATAAAAGCAGGATTTTTACGATCTTCAATCGAAAAAGAAAGCTGCTCTATTCTTTCAGAATTTATAGTATCAGCCACATTCTCGGCATGAAACAGGATTTCTTTTCTCAGTTCATTGTCAATAAGAGCGCCTTTGTATTCGGCAGCAGCCCAGCCGAAGATCAGCGTGATAATAATGGAAAGATAATAACCTTTTGTCCGGCAGCTTATATCAGAATGATATTTTCGACTAAGATATTTGCAGATATATTTTCTCAAAAAGAAAAGAATGGTGGATACTACCACACAAAAAACAAGATAATCAATCTGAAAAAACAATTCTGTAGTCACTTGTTTTGCCTAAAATTGCTAATTACAAAGCCGCAAATAATAATTTCCACCCATTTTATCATTATGAACTATAAAAAACAAATTTTAGAACAGCTTGTATTTATAGAGTTATCCTGATTCTGCAAATTTGCTCTGAAATATGCAAGCTATTCTTTCCTTATTAATTGTCTTAATCCGCTTTTCGTAGTATAATATACCGCAAAAACTGACGGAGATTGAAAATGGCTTATTCTGACAGATATCCCGATTGTGTATGGACCGATTTTTCCATTCTCAAAAACTTTATGAAAGATGCGTTTATCAAACTCGGAACTCCCGTTGATCAAGCTGAAATTATTGCTGAAGTTCTTATATCTGCTGATAAAAAGGGGATAGATTCTCACGGAATAGGTCGATTTAAGCCCATTTATATTGACAGAATAGAGCAGAAAATCCTTAATCCTGTCACTGTAATTGACATTGTCAAAGAGACTGAAACTACCGCAGTCATTGACGGAAATAACGGGCTTGGACATGTTGTGGCAAAAAAAGCTACCGAGATGGCTATTGAAAAAGCACAGCAGCACGGACTTGGAATGACTGTTGTAAGAAATTCAACTCATTACGGAATAGCGGGATATTATACAGATCTGTGTGCCGCAAATGACATGATAGGAATATCAGGAACCAATGCCAGACCATCTATCGCACCGACTTTCGGCGTTGAGAACATGCTCGGCACGAACCCGCTGACAATAGGAATTCCCACAGATGAGGATTTTTATTTTTCAATTGACTGCGCCACATCGGT
>DAOQAY010000119.1:0-9059 GCA_035354435.1 bacterium | reverse complement strand
AATTCTTTTTATTTCATCACAGAATTTTCTAAAATCAGACATTACATTTTTAAGAGTTCTGAGATTTTGGTGTTTATGCTGTTTAAATATAATAAATATCTGGTTTTTACTATCATCTAAGAATTTATTATAACTTGATTCCTCCGTTTCAAGAAAAGAATCGAATGCGGAATCAATATCAGGGATTATTTCAAATTCCCTGCTAACACACTTTTCCTTTATTATTTTATAGTCTTCTTCCAATTTGCTGTCGTCACAAATAATTACGACACCTGATTGGGAATGTTCAATAAAATCATTTATATAGCCCATTATTTCTTGCGGTTCCATTTTGCATCTTTCGAGATCATCAAAGAAAAACACATTGTCTTTACCAATTTTTGACAATCTATCAAATGTTAATTTAGCCAAGCTTTTAGAAATTTGTTTTAAAGCTTTCACAGGAACTTGCTTAAATTCCATATATCCTTCTATTAAATGACTTGCAAAACCAGCATATTCGGCTTTATTTTCAGAAAAAAGATACGAAATAAGAAGTTTTCTGTTGATCTCATCTTTTGAAGTAACTCCATTCAAAGGCACATATATCAATTTTTTATTTTTTATTATCTTTGCGTCGACACCCCTTGTTTTTTTATCAACTTTGCTAAAGTTTTCTATGAAATCCTTAACAAAATGTGTTTTCCCACAACCCCACGGTCCTGTGAGCATAATTGCCGAGGAGTGATTCTCTTCCAAAATGTATGATTTTAAATAGTCTCTTATATTATCGTTGAGTCTAGCCATTGTTTCCTCCAAGATTTTTGGTTTTATCACAACCAGAGTTTATTTCAAATGAAAATCCATATCAAGGTTTTGAGTTTCAAAAACCGTTTGGTTGCGGAAAATGCCACATTTGTGTACTTTGTGCAAGCACTTTCTTCCACTTTTGTGTACTTTATGCAACCAAAGCTCAATTTTGTGAAATTCCCACAATCTACTAAAAATCTGTTTTTTAGCAGTCATCTACTAATTTATTGATTTTTAGTAATTGGTGATTATAATCGGATATGTTTTGTAAGGTAGGATAATAATTATGAAAAAACCTGCGACACCGCCTGATGTCGGAAAATTTCTGAACTTTAAGCTGCTTACTGATGATGGCGGTATTTATAAACACTGGGATAAACTCCGTTTTGCAAAACTGCCTGAAAACATTCCTGACTACGAATCGTGGTGGGCGATGATAAAGATAAAAAGAAGAAATAACTACAAAGATCTTAATATTAAAGGTATCGACGGCATTCCTTTTAAATTCATTATGCTGGATGAGTTTCAGAAGACCACCCACTTTCTCGATCAGTTCGCATCAGGCAATATTGCGGTTGAAAAACCTATTCTCAATCCGCAGATGAAAGATTACTATCTGATAAGTTCGCTGATGGAGGAATCCATAACATCAAGCCAGCTTGAAGGAGCGACGACAACAAGAGACATCGCAAAAAAAATGATCCGTGAGAACCGTGCTCCGAGAAACAAAAGTGAACAGATGATCATAAACAATTACGAAGCGATAAATTTTGCAAGAAGTGTCAAACGCGAGAATCTTTCTCCCGAGCTGATAAAAGAAATTCACCGGATCATTTCAAAAAACACTCTTGATGATCCTGAAAAGTCGGGAGTTTACAGAAATGGAGCTGACGATATCCGCGTCATGACTTATGATAACGAGCTTATTTTCAAACGGATCGCTGAGCTTTGCAAATTTGCAAACGAAGAAGATCCTACAATATTCATCCATCCAGTGATAAAGGCAGTTATAATTCATTTCCTTTTATCATATATCCATCCGTTCATTGACGGTAACGGAAGAACTGCAAGAGCTTTATTTTACTGGTATATGCTTAAAAAAGGGTACTGGCTGGCTGAGTTCATTTCGATATCAAGAATACTTAAAAATGCTCCGGCGAAATATACAATGTCATATCTTTATACTGAAACCGACGAGAACGACCTGACTTATTTCATTGATTACCAGCTTAAAACCATCCGCCGGGCAATAGATGAACTTAACAGCTACATTAGAAGAAAAATGAGCGAACTTGAATCAGCGGAAAAACTTCTGAAAAACACAAAATTTGCCGATGTTCTTAATATCCGTCAGTTGACATTTCTTGAATCGGCACTGAAATCACCGGGAACAATTTATACGATCCAGGAATATAAGAACATGCACAATGTCGTTTATCAGACAGCAAGACAGGATCTTATTGATCTCTCTGACAGGCACGGACTGATAATTAAACTGAAGAAAGGAAAAACTTTTGTGTTCATTGCGCCAGTTGATCTTGAAGCGAGGTTGAAATGAAAATACTGTCCTGTTTTGCATTAACATTGTTTTTAACTGGCTTATTATGGGGTGATGCTGTGTCTGACATCAACTTAAAACTGTCTGAATTATCTAAGAAAAACATAGATGAAGGTCTTTTTTCAGGCATTGCGGTAGTGGTTCTCAAGGATGGTGAACCTGTTTTTGAATTCTATGACGGTCATACTTCAAACAGCAGAAAATCAAAGATAACTTCTGAAACACTTTTTGATCTGGCATCTCTTACAAAACCGCTTTGCACTCTGGCAGTTTCTGCCGATCTAATTCAGAAAGGGACGCTGAAACTCGATGATCCGGTCTCTCTATTTCTGCCCGATCTTCTTAAACCTGTAACTGTCAAAGATCTTCTGGGGCACACTTCGGGACTTCCTGTTTATGATCAGTTTTTTAAGCTTTATGCAACCATTCCGTCATATCAGGATAAGCAGAAAGCACTTATAAATTATGCAAATACATATCCCAAGCCGGTTCCCGATAAATATAGCGACATGAATTATATTTTTGCAGGATTCATCATTGAAAAAGTGACAGGAAAACGGCTCGACATTGCTTTTGACGGCCTTGTGAAAGAGCTTAATTACAAAGGAACTGCTCCATTATTCAATCCCGGCATAAAATTCCCGTCGATCGCGGCAACTTCGATCTCAAAGGTCCGTGGCACTCTGAACATTGGCACAGTTGATGACGAAAATTCCCATTTTCTTGAAGGAATTTCGGGACATGCAGGATTATTTGCCTCAGCCATGGCAACTGCTAAGTGGCTTTCATTCCTATCATCAAAACCGTGGTATTCAAAATTTATCACAGAAAAAATAGGATTTGATGTCCCGGAAGGCGAAGATTCTTCATACGGACTCACTGCCAAAGACGACTTGAGAGGACATCTCGGCTACACCGGCACTGCATTTCTAATTGACCCCGCAAAAAAAACCATAATTGTCATACTCACAAACCGCACACATCCCACTGATGAAAAAACTAACTCCGCCAAACGGATCAGAATAGTCAGACAGACCGTTTTCGACATGCTCAGAAGCGTGTGGTAATTAGAACTGTTCCATTAACTCATGAAGTCTTCCCGCAGCATAGACGGGGACATACCACCTTTTCGGCTGTCTGCCTTCATTTTTTGCACTGACTACTATTGAAAAAGGCGGTTTATACCGTTCATTGTAAACTGAAAGTGATTTTGATTGTGTTACTGAACCTGATTTGACTTCAACTGGAATTACTTCTCCTGCTTTTGTCTGGATCAGGAACTCTATTTCAGATGTCCTGCCCTGCCAGCAGTATGTATTCTTAATTCCAGATGCCATTAATTCCTGCAAAACAAAATTCTCGGCAAAAAACCCTTTGTATGTTTTAAAATCGTATTTCATTATAAGCTGAGGCGCAAGCTGACTCAGAGCTCCGAGAAGTCCCACATCAAAAAAATAGAGTTTAAAAATGTTTTCTTTTGTCCGGGCTGTCAAAGGAATTTCAACATTGTCAATGACCGGTACTCTCAGAATGAGATCGGCTCTTTCAAGCCAGCCGATGGGACTGGACAGTCTGTCATAACCCTTTATTCCACTAATAACATCTTTAAAAATGAACTTCTTTGTTGATCCGTCAATGCTTGATGCAAGCTGTGAAGGAACTGTCCTGAAAACCTGCTCAATATGGATCGAGTTGATCTTCCCGCTGTGTTTGGCTATATCAGCCATATAAGTCCTTAAAAGAACCTCCTGCATATCCCTCACTTTTTGAAAAGCACCAAACGGATCTCCCCTGTTGTTTCTGTAATATTCAACAACTTCAGGAAGACCGCCGACAATAAGATAATGCTTCCACAGATCCATCAGTTTGTCATGTGCAGTAACAGGAAACGGCTTTTCAATATTCTGTCCGGCAACTAATTCTGTCAGTTTCTTTTCATTTACAGCATTTAAAAATTCATGAAAACTGAGCGGCTTCATATCAAGTATGTCAACTTTTCCGACTGGAAAAGAATCAATATTCATTGTTACGCCAAGTAGTGAACCTGCGGCACAGACAGCCATTTCCGGCATATTCTCACTAAAGTATTTTAAAGAAGTCAGTGCTTTTGGCTCTCTTTGTATTTCGTCAAATATTATCAGATCCTTTTTCGTGTCAATTTCAGTTTCCAATAAAAACTGAAGCTCTTTAATGATCAAAACGGGATCAAGTGTCACTTCAAAAACTTTTGACAGTGCGGCTGATTTCTCAAAATTGATATAGTGAAATCTGGAAAAATATCTCTTCCCGAACTCTTTAAGCAGATAGGTCTTTCCAACCTGCCTTGCTCCTTGAATAATAAGCGGTTTTCTATTCTTTTTCTCTTTCCACTCAAGAAGAGAACTCATTTGAATTCTTTCCATCTTTCAACCTCCCAAGAACAAAGTGCTTGCTAAAATTACCATATTTGTGTAAAAAGTGCAAGGACTTTTTCCAATTTTGTGTATTTTATGCAAGGACTTTTGGGGGTTCTCTATCTACTTAAACAGATTTTTCACCTTATCGAGATAGTCTTTGAGTGACGGTCTTTCTTTGTGATCGGCTTCGTATTCTTTGAGTTTTATGATGTGGTCGCGGTGTTTTTCTGAAATGTTTTTAGGCACTTCCAGTTTGAGAATGACAAACTGTGCGCCTCTGCCGTGCCTTTGAAGCACCGGAAATCCGCGATCTTTGAGTCTCATATTAGTCCCCGGCTGTGTTCCTGCCGGAATTTTCATTTCGACAGTCCCTTCCATTGTGGGAACTTCAATTTTATCGCCGAGCACGGCCTGTGAATAAGAGATCGGAACTTCAATGTAAATGTCGTCGCCGTCCCTTTCAAACAGATTGTGGTCCTTGACTTTTATCTCGACATAAACATCGCCTCTGGGACCTCCGTTCATTCCGGAATTCCCCTCTCCGCTTACTCTCATTTTCATTCCTGAACTGATTCCGCCGGGAATATTTATTGATACTTTCTGCTCTTCTTTCACAAAACCTGTACCACGACAGTTGTTGCACGGTTTTTCAGTAATCTGACCCTCACCGTGGCATGTAGGACAGGTCTGTGCAAGCGAGAAAAAGCCTTGAGAAACCCTTACCTGACCGGCACCCTGACAAGTCGGGCATGTCTTTTTGGAACTACCGGCCTCGGCACCGCTTCCGCTACAGACATGACAGGTGGAAGACCTTGTAAAACTTATATCTTTCTTGACACCTGAATATGATTCTGCAAAACTTATCGTGATGTGTGTAAGAAGATCGGAGCCTTGAGTTGCCATCTTTCTTCCGCGTCTGCCGCCTCTACCTCCACCGAAAATATCTCCGAAAACATCACCGAAATTCTCAAAGATATCGTTCATATCCCTGAATCCGCCGGCACCCTGACCCTGGCCCTGACCGGCATAAGGATTTGCTTTCAGTCCGTCTTCACCGAACTGATCGTACATCTGCTTTTTCTCCGGATCACTGAGCGCTTCATACGCCGCATTTATCTTTTTAAATTTCTCTTCAGCCGCCTTATCACCTTTATTCCTGTCCGGATGGTGTTTAAGCGCCATCTTTTTGTATGCTTTTTTTATTTCTTCTGCTGTTGCATTTCTAGGAACGCCGAGAAGTTCGTAATAGTCAGCCATTTTGGCCACAGCTCCTGATCAATATTGAATTACTTTTTCTGTTCGAAATCTGCGTCAACTACACCGTCCTGTCTGTCTGCTGTGCCTGAAGCCTGATCTCCGCCCTGATTCTGATTATCACCGGCCGCCTTGTACATTGCCTCCGCAAGCTTATGAGCCGCAGTATTCATCTCTTCTATAGCCTTTGTGATATCATTTATATCGTCTCTTGTTATAACTTCTTTCAGATTTGTAAGTTTCTGTTCAATATCTGCTTTTGCCTGTGCATCAATCTTCTCGCCGTATTCTTTAAGCGCTTTTTCAGTCGAATATATAAGCTGCTGAGCATTGTTCTTTGACTCAATAACTTTTCTTTTCTTTTCATCATCTTCTTTGTTTTTCTCAGCTTCGGAAACCATCCGCTGCACTTCTTCCTCACTAAGACCGCTTCCAGCCTTAATGACAATAGTGTTCTGCTTATTAGTGCCGAGATCTTTTGCACTGACATTCAAAATACCGTTGGCATCTATATCGAAACTTACTTCAATTTTCGGCATTCCTCTCGGAGCTGGCGGGATATCTTTAAGATCGAACTCACCGAGAAGCTTGTTATGTTCAGCCATTTCTCTTTCACCCTGAAATACTCTGATTGTAACTGCCATCTGATTATCCTGTGCAGTTGAGAATATCTCTGTTTTCTTTGTCGGAATGGTTGTATTTCTATTGATAAGTCTTGTAAAAACTCCGCCAAGTGTTTCAATACCAAGTGAAAGAGGAGTTACATCAAGAAGAAGCACATCCTTTACATCGCCTTTCAAAACACCGCCCTGAATTGCAGCGCCTACTGCAACAACTTCATCAGGGTTTACACCTTTGTGAAGCTCTTTCTGGAAGAATTCCCTGACAACTTTCTGTACCAGCGGCATACGGGTCATTCCGCCGACCATAATGATCTCGTCAATATCTTTTATAGATACTTTCGCATCGGCAACAACCTTTTTGCAAGGCTCAAGAGTCTTATTTACAAGATCTTCAACAAGGCTTTCAAGTTTTGCTCTGGACATATTTATGTTCAAATGTTTCGGACCGCTCGCATCTGCAGTAACGAAAGGAAGATTGATATTGGTCTCCATCGTTGATGAAAGCTCGTGCTTTGCCTTTTCAGCAGCTTCTTTAAGTCTCTGAAGCGCCATCGGGTCTTTGGAAAGGTCTATGCCTGATTCCTTCTTGAATTCAGTAACAAGAAATTCAATTATCCTCTGGTCAAAATCCTCACCGCCTAGGAATGTATCACCGTTTGTAGAAAGAACTTCGAAAACACCGTCACCCAGTTCAAGGATTGAAATATCAAATGTTCCGCCGCCGAGATCATAAACCGCAATCTTCTTGTCATGACCTTTTTTGTCGATACCATACGCAAGAGCCGCTGCTGTAGGCTCATTGATGATACGGAGAACATTGAGTCCTGCGATCTTTCCTGCATCTTTTGTAGCCTGTCTCTGCGAATCATTGAAATATGCAGGAACGGTGATAACAGCATCAGTAACCTTTTCACCCAGATAATCTTCAGCGGTTTCTTTCATCTTCTGAAGCACCATGGCGGAAATCTGCTGAGGACTGTACTCCTTACCTTCAATTTTGACCCAGGCATCACCGTTTGAAGCCTTTATTATTTCAAACGGAACAACATTTTTCATTTTGAAAACTTCTGCAGCTTCATACTTTCTTCCGATAAGCCTCTTTATCGAGTAAAGCGTCTTCTTCGGGTTTGTGATAGACTGTCTTTTTGCGAGCTGACCGACCAGCCTCTCACCCTTGTCAGTAAAAGCCACTATACTCGGCGTTGTTCTTGAACCTTCAGCATTTGCAATAACTTTAGGCTCACCGCCTTCCATTATGCTTACACAGCTGTTTGTAGTACCAAGGTCGATTCCGATTACTTTTCCCATTTTCTCCTCCAACTATAAATTATTGTTCACTATTTTCCATGTCTGCTGTTTCATCAGCAGGTTTTTCTTTTTCAGTTTCGACTTCAGGATTAACTCCGGAAGCCACGATCACCATTGACGGCCTTAAAATTCTATCGTTGTACTTATAACCTCTCACATATTCAGCAACTATTTCATTTTGAGCCTTTCCTTCGACATTTATTATGCTCATTGCCTGATGAAGTGACGGATCAAACTCCATCCCTATTCCGCTGTAACTCTCAAGTCCGAATTTTTTCATAATACTTTCGGTTTTGCTCAAAAGGTGCTTTATCCCCTGAATAAAAGGGTCGTTAGCCGACTCTTCAGTTTTAGGGGCAAAGTCCATCGCTTTATCAAAATCATCTTTGACAGTGATGAAATCCCTGAAAAAATCCTCGACAGCAAATTTTATCTTTGCACGGAACTCATTTTCTATCCTTGTTTTCTGGTTCCTGTTCTCAGCAACCATCATTTTCAGACTGTTTTCGAGCTCCTTTATCCTGTCATCCTTTTCTTTTACAGATTCCAGCAGCTTTTCAATCTTCTTGATTGATTCCGAATCCTTGTTTTTTCTGCCGAAAAATCTTTTTTCTTTTGCCTTTGCATGCTCTCCGCCAAGTTCATCAGCAAGCTTCTGAAGATCGGAATTCATATCAAGAGTATTTTCGTCAAGTTCAATAGTACCAGACTCCTCGTCGGGTTCATCAGCCGGCACCATTATTTCTTCTTTTTTTAAATCTTTCAAATCCTTTTCAGATCCGTTCATAAATCCTCCGCATTTTCTGCCCGAGCCAGCAACATGCTGATTTCACTGGACTTCGAGTTTGAAACCGTTAAACACGGACTCATATATAAAGACGAAACAGCCAAAGTCAACGCCTTATTTGAATAATTTTATATTGACTCAAAACACAAATTATGTAGATTTTCAGACTGTGGTGGGGCTGTAGCTCAGCTGGGAGAGTATTTGAATGGCATTCAAAGGGTCGCGCGTTCGAGCCGCGTCAGCTCCACCAGTCTTCATTCGAACGCAAGTGAGAACTATTTTCTTTCCAGAGCTTTTGCAGTTGTGATCATAATGACCTTGCTGCTGTATGTCGCACCGGTAAC
>DAOQAY010000118.1:0-9311 GCA_035354435.1 bacterium | reverse complement strand
AATATAAATTAAGATCTTGTATGCTTTCAAAATCAATATTTCATACCAACCTTCATTTAAAAAGACTGGCACCATTTTAGCCATAAATTTCCCAAACAAGAATTCTGCAGAGATATTTTTTCCACTAAAAATATTATTTAAAATTGATAGAAAATCCTTGTCAAAATTACCCTCCATCTTTGTGTTAGGAAAGAACTCCCTTATAAAACCAAACGAAAAATTAAATCTAATGGTTTCTTTTTTTGTTGAGATATCTTTGAAAACATCAAACCGTCTTTTACCTGAATCAACAAGGTCTTTTGTGTCTATTAAGTATTTAAGCCTAGTAGGAGCAACTTCCTGAAGATGAAGCAAAATATTAAAAGCACTATTTTTTGCCTCATAAAATAAAAAGTTGAAATTAACCCAATTTTCTTCTCTCGACAAATCACGCATAACAGCTTCTTCAACCTTTTCAATTATTGTTGATTCTTGCTTGGCAAAAGAAAAATCTTCATATTTTCTCATTCTTTGAAGAACCTTTTGCAACAAAATATTATCAGATATGCATAGCTCCGGAATAAGAAAATAATTAAATCCACAAAATCTATATTTGAGGTTGTTTTCTATATATTTTTTACCTTTATTGAGAGTCTCTGCGCAATCAGGACAGACAGGGTAATTTTTCCACGCAAGCTCCTGTTTAAATCCTCCGGAAACAAGACCTTCTTTATCTGCTGTATAAAAATTATAGGTGTTAACAAACCCCCAAACTTCTTTCGATTTATTTCGACACACATAACACAGTTTGTCATTAGCTTTGCTGTTTGTATCGTATTTTGCATAATAATCTTTATAAATGCTTCTATCTCCAGTGGAAAATGGATTTACAAAATGCTTTTCATCTCCAACATAATATTTTTTCAGACCGTTTATAAAACCAAGCGTAATCACTGCTCCATCTTTATATCCGTAATCATAAGATTTGTTTTTTTTGTCATAAGACAGTTTGCAAATATTCAGTTTTTTTGAAATTTTAACAATGTCTACAAATATTTTCCTTCTCTTTTCTTGACAAAGGTTTCTTATCGACAAAATAAACTGTTTGTCTTCCTCGCTCATTTTGTCACCATTATCAGCAATCATTTTATCAAAAACGCCATATTTTAGTTTTAGAGACTTCAAAATAGTTGTAACTTTTGATGTTGGAGTGCAATCAGGTGAATTCCCCTTTTTGGACTTATAAAAATACTGCATTTTTTTTGTAGGATCGAACTCTTCAAGTTCAATTCCATTATAAAAAATATTTTCAGAGTCAGTTATGTCAAACATAATCTTTAGAACATACTTGTTTTTGTCGCCGATATCTTCAATAAATTCTTCAAGAAAACTTCCGCCCACCTGAATTTTTCCAATTTGGTATAAAGCTTCAATCATCCCTTTCCCCCTATCCTTTAATTCTTTTCATATCATTCATCCAGCATTAATTTTTTTTGCGGTTTTTTGAGTTTTTTCAGTTGTTCTTTTTCTGTCTGAGAGATTCTGAATAAATTAGCGATCAGTTCTGTACTGCTCATAAAATCGAGGATTTTTTCATTTTTTTCTAATCTCTTTTTTTCATGAATATCTTCCACTTTAAGTCCGCCATAAAGCCCCATATATCCCGCATTTTGAAAAGCGGCATATTCTTCATCTGTAAGAACTCCGGCATTATGAGCAGCTTCCGCAAGCATTTGATTCCACTGCTTAATGTCACCTCTTATCACAAGCCGTTTGTTGTCTTCATCAAGCTGATTGAAATAATCAGCGACTTCCTGTCGTCTTGTCTGAATTGCAAAGTATGTCTGCCCTAAAGCAATTATCTCTTTTCTGGGATCGCCATTCTGAACAATCAGATAACATGCATAACGACTTAGCTTGTAGTCAATTACGGGTTTTGAAGTAGCTCCGGCCTCCACGATTTTGCTGACCTCAGCAAAATGGTCAGAAACTTCATATCCGCTGTTCTTGCAGGCAAGCATTGCTCTCTCTAAAACTTTAGCAAAATTACGCCATTGGACATATTCCAACACTTCTGCAAGCTCTCTTGCATACCAGAATTCGACACCATCATCAGACATCCGTTTTGTCTCTTCAAATGATTTATATTCTTTCGCTATCAGTATGCTCATTTTTTTTCTCCTCCAATCCTTTTTACCGTTCCATATCCTCTGCTGACACTTTTTCCTAATCCGCAAAGGTCTGGGATTTCAAAATTTGTTCTGAATCCGCCGATAAATCCCATCATTGACTTCGTTTTAAGATTGATATTCACAGGCTTCAATGTTGTCTCAATTTTTATTTCATCTTTGACAGTATAATCAAGATATTTTGACATTGACAGGATGTTTCCAATTAGTATTGAATTAAGCATTTCCTTCTTCTGGGCGAATGATTCAAGCTCTTGATATTTAACATAATTGTCCTGATTAAGTGCAACCCATGGATGAATAAACTCATATTGAATCAATGAGTCTGACAAACCATATTCCACATCTTCAACTGCTAAACCTTTTTCATTTACCGGAATTTTCACTCCTTCAATTTTAATCTCATCAAGTTTCATAAAAATTTCACCGAATATTGTCACCGCCTTCTCAGTAAGTGCAATTATTACCGGCACATCATCAACAACTTTGAACTGAATGAGCGGATACCGGTATATTACCTTTCCTGTTTCAACATCATGATTGTGAATAACATCGTGAGATTTAAATAGATCACCGATAAAACCACGAAATTTATGGACTTGAGAAGGTCTCATCGTAATTCCGTTCAATTTAAGGATCGCTTTTTTCACCCTTTCCTCCTTCAATCTATGCCCAATTATACTCCATACCCCCGACGCCGGCTGTCGTGTTATTTTCTTTATCTTGAAAACTTATCATCTAAAGAGATTGAACTCAATTTAATTTTTTGAAAGGAATCTTCAATTTTAAGAATACCTGAATTCCATAAATAATTCTTGCGGTTAGCCTGTGTTATCAATAAGATGATGTGAATTTTTAAGGTTCGGAGGGAGGGACTTATGGCGAGGATTTTTTCTTTTTTATTTGTGCTGGCAGTTTTTGTGTTTTCCGTTTCATGTGGCGACAGCACAGTCAGAACCCACAAGAGCGATAACGACTTGGGAGTTTCAGATGATGACAGCGAGCTGTCTGACAGCACTACAGATGAAAATTCTGACGAAACGGCAGATGAGCAGGCAGATTCCGATAATATTCCTGAAACATGCGGAAATTCAGCGGTGGATGTCGGGGAAATATGTGACGGCAATGTGATAAACTGTACTGAAATTGACCCGTTGAAATATGAAAGCGGCAAGGCTAAATGTCTTGCAACCTGTCTCGGCTGGAATACTGCAACATGTGTTGAAATACCTCAGACTTGCGGTAACAGCGAAGTTGAGGGTGCTGAGGTGTGTGACGGAAATCTGAAAAACTGTACTGAAATCGATGCGGAAAAATATATGAGCGGCAAGGCAAGCTGTCTTGATGACTGCACAGGATTTGATGTTGCAACTTGCGAAGAATACACTAACGAATGCGGAAACGAGATCGTTGAAATTCCGGAAGTTTGTGACGGCGGACTTAAAAACTGTACAGAAATTGATGCGGACCTTTACAAAGGTGGAAAAGCTTACTGCAAAGACGACTGCAAAGGATGGGACACAATAACATGTGAAGAAATAATTCCTTGTACTGAAACAATAAGAGCCGTCGACTGTGTGTCAGATTCTTCTCTTGATCAGGTGCAGACATGCTTTGAAGGTGAATGGACCGATCAGGGCGAGTGTCTGAAACCCGGAGAATACGCATTGCTTGAAAAAGATGCAGCAGCGATGCCTCTTCCTGTTGATCTGACCTCAACACCTGAGGGAACAGATGTTCTTCTGATATTTGATACAAGCGGATCAATGACTTCATCAATGGATGTCCTTAAAAACAGCATCAGCACTATTACAGCAAACATCCGCACCTATATTCCAGATTCCGATTTTGCCGTTGTCACACTTGGAACGCTTGGTTACTCTCCGTTTACTGCGCTTCAGAATGTCACAGATGACCTGACCGCTATAACAACAAAAGTCGGAACGCTGACTTACGGCAACGGATCAGAGGAATATCATACACTCACAATTGAGCAGTCAGCTTCAGGAGCCGGAACTAATCAGTCGATAAGAACTACTGCAGGCGGAACAGTTTATAATACAACAGTTCCTGCCGCGACTTGCGGAACAGGATTAAGAGGCGGGGTATGCTTCAGAGAAAATTCACTCCCTGCTTTCATCCTCATGTCAGATGAAGTTTTCAATACAACGGGATGGATATGGGATACCGGAGCTGAAACAACGATTGATGATGTTGCGGAATCCATGAACGCCATAAATGCCAAAATTGCAGTAATTGATTCAAGTGGAGATTCAAAAGTTCTCAGCGGCAATGCAGCAACCCTGGCGTCAAAAACAAATTCATATGATCTGTCAGGAGCGGAGCATTACTTCTCTGTTCCTACAACCGGTGCAGAACTGAACCTGAAAATAGAAGAAGCTGCCAAAGCTATTTATGATTCAACAAAAATGGATGTCGGAATAGAACTGGAATCAGTTGAAGATAACATTATTGAGTCCACTCAGTTTGTGAAAAGCTATGCGACTGTTTCAGCAACTCCGGCTGATTCAATAGACAGCAAAGATACTTCAAAATTCTACGGAGCATTAAGAGAAACTGTTCTCAGATACAGTCTGTCACTTCAGAACACTACAACAGTTCCCGGCGAAGTAAAGTTCATCAAACTCCGCATAAAAGCAAAATGGAACGCAATGACCCTCGATTCAAAGGAAGTAACACTGGTGATCCCGTAACTCACCCCCGCCCCCTCTCTTAAAAAAGAGGGGTGATGATACTATTCCGTTTTTTCTTGAATTAACTGTCTAAACATTATAAAACTCTCTGCTAAACGGATTTTTTTCTATTCTGGGGGAGGAAAAAAAATGAAAGATCATTTCGGGGTTGATATAGGAACTACTTTTATTACTGTTTTTTCGAAAAACTCAAACAGTGTTATTGTAAGAAAAAGACACCGCGGGAAAACAGCTTCAATATTACGGAAACTATTTGCCGAAACTTCTTCTGACTCGACTGTTGCCATAACAGGGAAATCGGCAAAGGAATTCTCTGGATCTCTCGGAAATGCCTATGTAAGTGAAGCATCGGCAATAAATTCACTTCTTGCAAATCATCAGTTTTTCAGAGATGGCACAGGATCAATAATTGAGATCGGAGCATCGTCACTTACCAGATATACCATAAAAAACAACCAGATATCTGACATTTCATCAAATTCTCTTTGTGCCGCAGGAACTGGACTTTTTCTTGAAGAACAGGCTGAAAGGCTCGGAATAGACCTCGAAAAAGCCGGTGCACTTGATATAGAAGATCCGCCGAAAATTGCAAGCAGGTGCACTGTATTTGCAAAAAGCGATCTGATTCATCATCAGCAGGAAGGTCGTACCAAAGAGGAAATGTGGGCAGGAATGTGCAGAGCGCTTGCCGTTTCAGCGGCGAACACTCTTTTCAAAGGTTCCGACATCAAAGGAGATATTCTTCTGATCGGCGGAGTCAGCTTGAATAGAGAGGTTACCCGCTGGTTCAAAAGGCTTTTTCCTCTTGCATTCTGGACAATTACAGATAACAGTGAAGCATTTTCGGCAATGGGAGCCGCATATTGCGCATCGGTAAAAATATCAGATATAAACCTTGATGCGTTCACTCCTCCTGCCAAGACTGACAAAATGCCGAAACTGATACTGAAAAAGAGCAGATACCCTGAATTTATCGACCCCGTGATTGATGCGGATAAAAATGAAATAAGAATACATGCCGATATTTCGTCCGTAAACGAAGTCATACTTGGAATGGATATAGGTTCAACAAGCACAAAGATCGCCGTGCTTTCCAAGAATGGTATTCCGCTGCTTGATATTTACAGAAAAACGGAAGGTGATCCCGTCAATGCTGCAAAAAAAGTATTCAGATCGCTCTTTTCCGTGCTAAACCCGGTTCAGACAAAGATCGCAGCATTCGGCACTACCGGTTCAGGGAGAAAACTTGTCGGCGAAATATTCGGAGCTGATGCAATAGTAAATGAGATCACGGCTCACGGAAGAGGCACTGTTTCGTTCTTTCCAGATGTTGAAACCATTTTTGAAATCGGTGGACAGGATGCAAAATATATTAGAGTTCACAACGGTCTTGTTGCGGATGTGAACATGAATTATGTCTGTGCCGCAGGAACCGGTTCTTTTGTTGAAGAACAGGCAAGAAAACTCGATATACCGGTTCAGAATGCAGGAACCGTAACTGAAGGGATCGAACCGCCTGTAACAAGTGACAGGTGCACAGTTTTCATGGAACAGGACATCAGATCTCTCCTGAAACAGGGATATTTCAAAGAAGAAGTGCTTGCATCGGTACTTTATTCAGTCACAAAGAATTATCTGAACAGAGTTGTCGGCAACCGCAAAATCAGTAAGGAAAAGATCTTTTTTCAGGGAGCCACAGCAAGAAATAAAGGGCTTGTCGCCGCTTTTGAGAATCTGCTTGGCGTAGAAGTGGTCGTCTCTCCTTTCTGTCATGTCATGGGATGTATCGGAGCTGCGCTTATCGCTTATGAAGAAATACAACCCCAACTCACCCTTGCCCCCTCTCTTCTTAGAAAAGAGGGGAATGACATTCAATCCCGTTTTATTGGGCATGATGCTGTTGAGATTGAAATATCATCGCGGACTGAAGTGTGCAAATTGTGCAATAATTTCTGTAGGATAAACTATATTAGCAGGAATGGCGGAAACGAATTTTCATGGGGCTATATGTGCGGCAGGGATCCTATGGAACCGTTTAGAAAAGAGATGGATGAATTCAGGCTTTTCACACACAAAAGGGCAGATTTTTTCAAAAGTACAAAAGTTGAAAAACCGATCGGAAAAGTCGGAATTCCCCTTGCGATAGTCAACTACACTTATCTTCCGTTATGGCGTGAAATGTTCAATCTTTTGAATATTCAGGTTGAAATATCATCTGCCGTGACTTCACAAAGGATCAAAGAAACATCTTCCAAATTCTCGACCTCAGACTTTTGTTTTCCACTCAAGACCTCAATAGGACACACTGCCGAACTGATATCGAGGAACATTCCTGTTTTCTTCCCTGCAATAATATCGGCAGAACAGTCCGTTAAAACTGCGATAAGCTTTTTCTGTCCTTATGTTGAAAGCGCACCTTCCGTGATAAAAAGCACTTTGCAAAAGAACGGAATGGATATTTCAGCCAGACTGATAGATCCAGTCGTAGATCTCAGACTAACAGATGAAAAGAATAGCGAATATATTTACAACAGCTTGAAAAAGGTTTTTCCTGTCAACAAAAAAGAGGTGACAAAAGCATTTTCAAAGGCATATAAAGATTTCAGGAAAAATTGTGATGAACTTGTGGAAACAGGTGAAAAATATCTTGCTGAAACAACGAATGCAAAAAAACCAGTTTTCGTAATAATAGGAAGACCTTACAACCTTTACGACAAAGGAATAAATCTCGGAATTCCGGAAACTGTCGCATCAATGGGATGGCCGGTAATACCGATGGACATGCTTGAACTTGACACAAGCGGTTTTGACAAAACAAATTACTGGAATCTGTTCTGGAATTACGGTCAGAAAATAATCGCAGCAATAAAAAGAGCATCTTCAAATGAGCTTGTTTTTCCCATTTATCTCACGAATTTCAGCTGCGGACCTGACAGTTTCATCCTGTCTTATGCTGAAGAAGAGATGAAAGGAAAGCCGATGCTGATACTTGAGCTTGATGAACATGACAGCGACGGGGGCTACAGAACAAGAATTGAAGCATTCATCGATGTTGTGAAAAGTTATCTTAAAAATAGACCGGTCAGCGTTGACACACCTATGCCGGATATTTATACGGTTGACAGAAAACTTGATAAAGGCAAAGTGTGGACTCCTCCGATGCACAGAGTCGGAACTCCGCTTTTTGCAGCTGCATTCAGGGGTTACGGCTATGATTCAGAGGCTCTGCCTCCTGAAACAAGGCACGAATTCAGTTTGGGGAAAAGATTTACCAGAGGTGCGGAATGCCTTCCGATGACACTGACTCTGGGAGCAATTATCAATCAGGCGAAACTTGATCCATCGAGGAAACATATACTTTTCATGCCCACTTCAGAAGGTCCGTGCAGATTCGGCCAGTACAACCTTCTGGAACGGATTGCTTTCCACAATTCAGATATAACAAACATAGATCTTATGTCACCTTCTTCTATAAATTCCTATCAGGGACTTGAAGAAAGTCTTCGCCGCTATCTTATGCATGCGATGATGTCAAGCGACATACTGCTTAAACTGCTGACAAAAACAAGACCTTATGAAATTACAAAAGGCGATTCCGACACGGTTTTTGCCGATTCACTTAAAATGCTTGAAAGAACTCTTGAGAAAAAAGCCGATCCTAAACCGGTTATCAAAGAAATTGCTAAAAAATTCAAGGATATACCAAAACACAACATTCAGAAACCGCTTGTCGGAATTGTCGGTGAAATATATGCCAGATGCAATGATTATGCAAACGGCAATGTTATTGAAGTTATTGAAGAAAACGGCGGAGAAGCATGGCTTTCCCCGATGCACGAATGGATACTTTACACTGCATGGCTTCAGAATTACATGGCAAAACAGAAATCGTTCTCGCTTTTTGAAGCAGGCGAATCGCTTTTGAAGAATATTTATCTTTTCAGAACCGAGGCGGCATATTACAAAGCGGCAAATGAAGTTCTGAGCGACCGTCACGAACCGCCTGTTGAAGATGTTATTACTGAAGGAATGAAATATCTGCCTCCCGAATTCTCAGGTGAAGCGATACTCACAGTCGGCAGAGCAGTAATGTTTGCAAAACAGGGTGCGGCAATGGTCGTCAATGTATCACCTTTCGGCTGTATGCACGGCACGATCACCGACTCAATATTCCAGGAGATCAAAGGAAAGATCAGAATGCCTATACTTTCACAGTTCTATGACGGCGACATCAGCATAAACGATAAAGTCGCAGACATGCTGGGAATGATGAATAAATAAAATCGACAGCTTTCATAGGCAGGTATTATTCTATTTTCTTCCGATATAAAAAACTGAACCCTGCAGAAAAAAGTGGACAGGTTATAATGGTAATCTAAATCTGGACAGGGGAATTTAGTGGAATAAATTAACCTCTGGAAGGAGAAAC
>DAOQAY010000117.1:0-9352 GCA_035354435.1 bacterium | reverse complement strand
GAACCAGTCACATGGACAACAACTGACAATGAAGAGATACGGGCTGTTCTCAACAGCGGTCTTCGCAAATTCAACTTTGCCGTCGTCCCGACAGCTCCAAATGGATTCTTGACAGATATGGGTTCCATTGCAACCGATTACGCCGAGGTTATTGTTAAATACAGTATTTCAGAATAAACAAGGAGAAACCAAATGACAGATCAGTTTTGTAAAGGCGATATTGAGCAGATGCACCCGAAGCTCGTTTCCGGGGTGACGGTGACAAAATTTGCAACTGATATTCATTTTGTTCAGTTCGAAGGCAGGTTCGTTAAGCTGGACGATGCTGATGCCGGGCTGATTTCGGAATTTAACGGCAGTATCACTCTTGCCGACATCATTGCAAAAAAGCTTAACAGCGGTGACTCTGGTGTTTTCAACCGTATGCTTTCATTAATCATCCGTCTGAATAAAGCAGAGCTTTTTGACCATGAATGCGCTTCAGTGCTGAGAGATGCCGTAAAATCGAGGCCGATGCTTTTTGATTATAGAAAAAAGCTCGGAACTTTTATGCCGGAAGGCTTGTGTGTTTTAACCGGCAGGCTGTTCACCTCAATTCCGGGACTCGTAATTCTCGCTTTTCTTGCGATGGCGGCTTTTTCTGCTCCTTATTTGAAAGGTCTGAACCTTTTGAAAGAACTCACCGGAAACACTCTTTCTCCGGGTTATGCTTATCTTACGGCAATTATTTTTATCTGGATTGTTCTGGTTTTTATTTTATCTGTCTCATCGTTTATTTCCGGTGCCGGACTTTCTGCGCACGGTATTTCAGCACCGGTTTTTCTCAGATTCAGATGCGGACTGATCTCTTTTTATGTCGATCCCGCTCCTATTGTGTCCACAGGCCGTGCAGCAGCGGTTAAACACTATCTTATGCTCATGCTCGTTCCTTTTTCCATTGCAGGAATTGCGGCAATACTCTGGCAGATTGATTTTTTCCGTCCGGCAATGGCGATTATTCATATTGTTGCGGTTGCAATGGGACTTTTGTTCGTTTCTCCTCTGCTGAAGTCGCCTTTTACAATGCTTGTCGGGTTTTTCGTGCCGGGGAACGGACGCACTTCAACATTTATCCGCCGCAGATTTTTGAAAGATCTGCTGACCACCAGAAAAAACACTCCTGAAACTGACCGGCTTATTCTTCTTTCTGTTGTCGGACTCCTCTGGCTTTATGCAATATATGAATATTTCTGGTATGTTGCGAGAGCCACACTCAGCTATCTTCTTGCCGAGACTCTTTCTGCAAGCGGTTTGACACTCGTTCTGATAGGCATTTCACTGGCTTTTATTGTTCTTCCGATTGTTTTTCTTGCCGCCGGAGCTTTAGTTGTTGTTCTGGGGAATATCGGCGGAGTTGCACAGACACCTCTTGCGAGGATGAGACGGCTTGCGGACGGAATTACATCAAAAAATGTTCCTGCAAAGACACAGATTGTCGCATTTCTTCAGCAGATACCTCTTTTTTCGGGACTTGATGAAACGGAACTTGCCGCACTTTGTTCCCATATCCGTCTTCACCGGTACGGAGCAAAAAGAAAAATAATTCAGCAGGGCGATACAGGAGACTGCTTTTATACAATAGTTTCCGGCTCCGCTGTCGTTATTCATGAAGATGCCGGCGGTAAAGAAAAAGTTGTGGAAACCCTTTCCACTGGTGACTCTTTTGGCGAAATTGCACTTCTTGAAAAAGTTCCCCGCACGGCAAGTATTGTGACAAAAGTCTCTACAGCGGTGTTTGAAATCAACCGTGATTCCTTTGAAAAATTTGTGGTGACTTCAGCAGGCGGAAAAGACAAAGTGACAGATATGATAAGACTCGGGAAACTGCTTATATCCGTTCCTCTTTTTTCATTTATGAGTTCCAGACAGTTGTCAGCAGTAGTAATGCGGCTTGGAATTGAACGCATTTCTGCCGGAATGGTCTTTTTTAATCAGGGAGATAAAGGAGATAAGTTTTATCTCATCAAAGAAGGAACTGTTCACATCAGAAGGACTGAAGAAAATAAAATCGTACTTGACAAAACCCTTGAACAGGGACAGTTTTTCGGAGAGATGGCACTTATCAGGGAAATTCCCCGCACAGCCAAAGCTACAGCAGTGTCAGAATGTATAGTAGCCACACTGACAAAAGAACAGTTCCGCGATATTATCGGTCACAGCCTTTTCAGTGGTAGAGAACTTGATGCTGTAATGCACGAAAGAGCATCGCAACTCGGGAAGGAGGCCCTCAAATCATGTTTATAAAACTTATTGGTATCATAACTTCGCTTGTCATTTTAAATCAGGCGACAGGTATCGGTGCCGAACAGATGAAATATCTTACAAACATTGTCAAAATAACTCTCACTCAAAGTGAAACTGATTCGATAGCACATGTTGTTTATACCGGCAAAGTTATAGAAAACGACGGACGGCTGCCTTATCTGTCTGAAGAAGAATGGGCTGAATATATCCGCAAACAGATGGAGTCAAAAGCGCAAAACAGAGACACATCAAAGGATCTGTGGATTAAGCCGTATAAAATTATGGAAATGGATACTGTTCCAGGTAGAAGCGGACCCGGTTTTATCGTGAGAAGTTCAGGACCGGACGGTTCTTGTGAAACCAAAGATGATATTATCTCAGGCTATGAATACAGATAATTTCCTTTAAAATCTATAACACATTGTAATTACAGCACAAATATTTCAGGAACGGCAATTGCCTGAGTATTCCTGTTTAAATTCAAGGAGGTCTGGAAAATGATAAAAAAAGCAGTTTTCATACTGATCGTTCTGGTAAGTTTTCTGGTCAGTGCCAAGGAACTTTCAAGATCGATGATCGTGCTGACGACAACTGAAATAAAAGACAACTCTGCCAAACTAAATGAGTTCATTCATCAAAAAGAGATCCGCGGTTTTAAAGTTCTTCTTGCGACTGAGGGTCAGTTCGGCGGTTCAGGCTTAAGCGGCGTGGCAAAAGCTCTAAAGATTCGTGAATGGCTCAAAACTATTTACAAGGACTATTCGTTTCTTCTGATTATCGGTGATCCGGCTTCGGATAGGTCAGGTATTCCGATGTTTGTCACACGGCCGCTTCATGAATACCCGGAAGAAACCAGTAATGGGACTCCCGAGAATGTGCCGATCGAAACTGACATGCTGTATGCGGATCTCACAGGAAACTGGGATAAAAACGGTAATTCTGTATATGGTGAGACTGGGCTTGATGATGGCGAAGGCGGGATAAATTTTGAGGCTGAGCTTATAACAGGCCGTATTCCGGTTTATGATAATGATGTTGCTGATCTTGATAAAATACTGGCACTTACAATAAAATACATGAATATGGAAAAAACTGAGATCTCATACAGAAACAGAATAATTTTTCCTGCCGGATTCTATTTTTTCAGAGGACTTAGCATGATGGGTGACTGGGACAGTGCAGGACTCGGCGAATGGGCGGCGAATACATTTCTGAAAGATAAGGATGATATTGAAATTATCAGAATGTACGAAGCCGAAGGAGTGCAGAAGTCACTGTATGAAAGCGATGTATCGCTGAATAAGGAAAATCTTATAAATGAATGGAGCAAAGGAACGGGAGCTGTTTTCTGGGGCGGACACACTTTTTATAATAAAATACTCAGACTTGTATGGGATGAAGATGAAAATAGTGACGGTCTGGCTTCGATGTCTGAAATTTCCATGCCGGAACTGTTCAATCAAAGCGATGCCGGTTCAATTTCAGGAAACAAACCGGGATTTCTGATCTCGCCCAACTGTGATGCCGGAGTCGTGAAAGAAAAAGGAAATCTTACTCATTCGCTTCTGAAAACAGCAGTAGTCGGCGTAATGGCGGCAACGACTCCTTCCACACCCTCATTCATGGACTGGGACTGTTATGATTGTGAATTTGATAAAAAAGGTTTCGGTTCCGACACGGCCGGGATATTCACACTGAAAGCCCTTTTTGAAGGTGCTAATCCCGCAAAAGCACTATTCGATGCCAAGCTGGATTACGGAACGGACAATAGCGCTCTGACTTATGCCAACCGGATGTCGTTCAACTGGTACGGCGATCCGGCACTCACAATAAATTCAAGCATTGAAGATATTGAAGCTGAAGAGCCCGATGACAACGAACCCGATGCCGATGCAATTGATGAAGAACCTGATAATGACACGCAGAATGTTGACGACAATAAAAGTTCCGGCTGTTCGGCTATTATCTTCTGATGTAATGCCAAAAGTGTTGACTTTTTATGGTTGACGGCGTAAACCGTAAAAACGCAGGTGCTGTCAGAAATTAAAAGACTGAAAGGGGGAATATCATGGAAAAAAACAGTCCGCAGTGCGTTAAATGTACCGTTAAACGGTGCGGTTCAAAGGAAATGGACAAGAAGCTGCCGTCATACTGCCCCACTGAGAAATATCCCGATCTGATCAGGGAGACAACGGAGAAATACAGACTGCCGGAGAACCGTTCCATAATTAAAGGATGGTTCGGGCTGATGAGCAGAATACTCGATCCTGAAAAGCAGAAGGAAAAATACTCGTGGTCGAGAGTGGATGAAATAATGGAATACGCAAGACTCAGAGGGATGAAAAAAATCGGCATTGCCACCTGTTATTCACTGGTGCCTGAGTCGAAGCTGCTGTCCGATATTCTTGAGTATAACGGTTTCGAAGTTGTTTCAGTGTCATGTCTGTGCGGTGAACTGGACCCCAAGGATCTTGACATGCCGGGAAATATATTCTGCAATCCGATTATGCAGGCGGAAGTTCTTGAAAAGGAACAGACAGAACTGAACATAATGATGGGACTCTGCGTGGGACACGACATACTCTTTCTGAAATACAGCAGAACTGAAACAACACCGCTTGTAGTAAAAGACCGCGCCACCGGCCATAATCCCGTGGCAGCCCTGTATCAGAGTCAGGGATTTTTCAAAGACAGATTCTTCAAAAAATAAACTCCATCAATAGCTCACCAGCTCCGAATAGATAGGGGCAAAGACCATTTTGTCGACAAGCTGATTTTCTGAAAAGGTCGAGGAGAGGACAAATCCTTTTTCGATTTCAGGGTGTTCTTCAAGAAAAATGTGCATGCTTTTCATTCTGCCTTTTGATCCGCTTTTTACTTCTATCGGGTAAATTTTTCCGTTTCTGACGAAAACAAAGTCAACTTCTGAACTGCTGCTTTTTTTCTGCCTGCTCCAGTAGTAGAGCTTGTTGTTTTCTGATCCGCCTGCTGCAAGAAGTTCCTGCCCAACAAACTGTTCCGCTACTGCGCCTTTATAGACATTGTTAAGATCTGCCGCAGTTATGCTTTCTTTAGGATCAATACCGCAGACCGACTGCATCAGTCCGATATCAAGGAACAGAGGTTTGAATATTTTTGAGCTGATATCAGCCCCGAGCGGAAGTCCTGAAACAGTTGTCGAGTGAATAAGGTTTACAAGCTGCGCTTTTTCAAGAATGTTCAGCGAAGTTTTTGTCACTTCGATTCTTCTCACAGGATCAAGATGTGTATATTTTATCTGGTGGCCGACTTTGGAAGGTATTACTTTGATGATCTGTTCAAGACTCTCAATGTCTGTTTTTGAATCATATTTTACAAGTGACTGAATATACGAGTAAATTATATCATCATGAACTTTTTTAACTGCTGAAGCCGATCCTGTTTCAACAAATTTTTTCACAGCTTCCGGCATCCCTCCGACAATAAAATAAAGACGAAGCTGCTCTAAAAGTGAGTTGTGAAGTGTTTCAGAAAGAGGCTTCTGCATGAAAACCGAAGGTATATTTTCAGCAAGAATCTCCTTATTGCAGGCAATGAGAAATTCTTTGAATGTCATGGGGCGCATCCATTCGAACGATACTCTGCCGACAGGAAATGATATGCGACTCATTGCAAACTCGAGAAGAGAACCGGCAGCAATTACATGGAGTTGTGGAATTTCTTCGTAAAAATAGCGCAGACTCATCAAAGCCCGTTCACACGCCTGAATCTCATCAAAAAAAAGAAGCGTTTCGCCCGGAACTATCCTCGAACCAGTATGAATCTCAAGATCAAAGATTATCTTTTTAGGGTCCAGATCTTTTTCAAATATTGCAGAAAGCGACCTGTCCCTTTCAAAATCGAGTGCCACGACATTTGAAAAGTGTTCAGAACCGAACTCTTTAATCGAATAAGTTTTTCCAACCTGCCGCGCCCCGCGGATAATTATCGGCTTTCTTGATGTGGAATCTTTCCAACTAACTAAAATCTCTAAGATATTCCTTTTCATAAATCACCTCGCTTTCAAACTCAGCGTAATTTTACAAGGTTATTATTACATATATTTTGTAATTTTACAAGGTTGTTTTTACAAGTTCGATGTGATTTTACAAGGTTAATTTATCTTTGCCATTTTATAGATCAGTTCATTCCACGAATTTGATTGATCTATATATGGAAGCAGAAGCTCAAGGAATCTCTTCCTTTTATCAGATGTTCTGAGTTTTTTGAATGTCTATACCCTTAATTTCCTTGATGAAAATGATTCGTCCAATTTCAAATCAAATGTTATAGTGCAGACTTATAATTGAACAATTGAACAACTGTTGAATTATGGTGGAGCGGTCAGCCGGTAATTTGCTAAAGTAAATCTGCGGGGTTTGGGGAATCAACTTCGCCGGGAATTTGAGGATGGAATTGTGGAAATGTAAAGTGTGTTTTCAGATTTAAGTTGATAAATAACCAAGCAAGCTTATTATATGGAACAGTGCAAAAGTAAAATACTGATATTGGTGGATTACTTTGTTGCTGTTAAGTAAAACAAGTTTGTGTGTGTTTTATTTTGGAGGGTTGAATGAATATAAAGGATTTTAAATCCGGCAGATATGAAAAAGGATATAAATATCAGTATTTCCTGCCTGAAAAGATCAATCATCCTTTTTCCTGGGATGACGAAGCTATAAATGCTATTCTTGAAAAGGCATCATTCAAGCTTGGAGAGTTGAATTCTTTTTCCCGTTTTGTACCTGATACCGACATGTTTATCCTGATGCATGTTTTTAAAGAAGCTGTGGTATCAAGCAGAATTGAAGGAACAAGAACAAATATCGAAGAAGCTTTGAACAATGAAAATGATATTAATCCTGAAAAAAGGGATGACTGGAAAGAGGTTAATAACTATGTTGAAGCGATGAACTCTGCAATTGAAAATCTGGAAAAGCTTCCGCTCTCTTCAAGACTTTTAAAAGACACTCACCGGATTCTGCTTTCAAGCGGAAGGGGCGAGCACAAAACTCCGGGAGAATTCAGAACATCACAAAACTGGATTGGCGGAGCCGGACTTGCGGATGCTGTATTTGTTCCTCCTGCATATAATGAATTGCCGGAACTTCTTTCAGATTTTGAATTGTTCCTGAACAACGATGAACTGAAGATACCGGATCTTATAAGAATTGCTATTGCACACTATCAATTTGAGACAATACACCCGTTTCTCGATGGAAATGGAAGAATCGGTCGGCTCCTTATAACACTTTATCTTGTTTCAGCAGGAATACTTGATAAACCGCTTTTATATCTGTCTGAATTTTTTGAAAGAAATAAAGGTTTGTATTATGACAACCTTACTTTTGTACGAACAAAGAATGATCTTAGCCAATGGATTCGTTTTTTTCTGGCAGGAGTTGTTGAAACAGCCGAAAATTCAGCTGCAACGCTGAAGAAAATGATGGATTTAAAAGAACATATTGAAAAAGAACAGATAATTTTATTGGGAAAAAGGTCAAAACAAGGGCTGGATTTTTTTCATAAGCTTTTCAAAAAACCGATTGTTTCAGTAAAAACTGTGCAATCTATGACAGGGTTGTCTCCTAAAGCTGCGAATGATCTCGTACAGGTGTTTGTGGAAAGAAAAATACTAGTAGAAACAACAGGATATCAAAGGAATCGTGTTTTTGTATTTAGGGATTATCTGAAACTCTTTTAAATCATTGTGCATCAGGTTCCATTACCACTGAGTTTTAGTGGTATTAATGCTGCTTGATAACTCAGGACTGGGAAATTTTGTATCAGATCCCGATCTGTACCTTGGAGAAAAATATGCCGAAGTCTTTTTCAGTGACATATCAAAAATAGTCTCAGTTGTGACGGATAGTCAGCCATTAATTCTCTAAAGTAAATCTGCGGTTTTTGTGGAATCAACATCGCCGGGGATTTTGAGGATGGGGTTGCGGGGATGATCAATAAAAAAACCGAAAAAATGTCGGATATTCTAATAAATGACTAAATCATCATGATATTTTTCTATCATACACAGTTATTTTAAAATTAGGAATCAGATGCATTACTATTCCTGGTCCAAGTGTAACAGAAAAAGTGGATTTGCCAGGTATGATTTTGCCAGCTTTATCATAAAAAGATCCTAAGCTGTATGCCGTTCTTCCATTATCATGGTAAGCTACACCAAGACTATATGCTGTTCTCCCATTAGCATGATAAGCAACTCCAAGACTGTGTGCTGTCCTTCCATTATCATGATATGCAACTCCAAGGCTATACGCTGTTCTTCCATTAGCATGATAAGCAATCCCAAGACTGAATGCTGTTCTTCCATTAGCATGATGGGCCATCCCGAAATCATCCCACTTTATTCTTCTATTGGTGTGATATGTTGCCATTTTTCCTCCATTAACCTTTAATGTTTTTTGGATCATTGCCGTAGCTGTTTTTCTCACGAATCTGTCCGTGTTTATTCTGAACGATCAGCTCAGATTCGTTTTTGATTGCAGCTTCCCTTGCAGCAGTTCTTGCTTCTTTCTGGGTGTCATACACACCTGTTGCCCGTGTGTTGCCTTCTCCCTGATGTTTCCATTTTCCACCTGCCGGAGAAACCCATTGATTCTTTTTCGACATGATTTTCACCATTCAAAAATTAATAATATTTACAAGCTTCGTTTTTTATGATATTGCGGACTGCCAAGACACACAATATCAGTTGTGTTATGTCGCACCTCTTTAAATTAAGAGGTGCGGTTCATTTTAATGCGTAAATTTTATACACATAACCTCCATTTTTGTTGATAGTATTGAATACCACACAAAAGGTGCTTTTATATAAATACCATTTTTAGTTCTTCAAGAGCACATCAATTTTTTTGGTTAAGATTTTTAAATGTTCTTGAATTTATTGGGAATTATTTTTGTTTAATTAGCAGGGTTTTTGCGGTTTTTCCTGTTTTCAGAATGTGTCATAATGTTTTAGATAATCTTCTTGAGTGCTTCCGCGAGTTTTTCGTAATCGGTTTCGTTGTTATAGAGTGCTGCGCTGATGCGG
>DAOQAY010000116.1:0-9405 GCA_035354435.1 bacterium | reverse complement strand
GTCGGTGTGACGAGCCGCAGCGGCGGAATAACAAGTTCGATCAGCTATTACCTTTCTCAGGCAGGCATTGGACTTTCGACCATCGTTCATGTCGGCGGAGACGCAGTAATCGGCATGCCGCATAATAAAGTCATGGAACTTTTCCAGAACGACCCACAGACTGAACTTATTGTAATGTTCGGAGAAATAGGAACTTCGCAGGAAGAGACTGTTGCTGAAATGATGAAGTCAGGCAGACTCACAAAACCAGTTGTCGCCTATGTCGGTGGAAAAGGTGCAAAGAAAGGGACCAGATTCTCACATGCCGGAGCAATAGTCGAAGGCAACAAAGGCTCATGGGAAGGCAAAGTGACAGCACTCAGAGAAGCCGGCGCACATGTAGTTGAGAACTTTCAGGATATCCCTGCAAAAGTTCTCGAAGTCCTCGGAAAGAAATAAAAAATCTCTCAATTGACATAAAAAAAGCTATCCACTATAATCGTTAAAGTTTTTTTAAGGAGAATTCCGTGACAAGAGAAGAACTTATCAGAAAAACTAATGATTTTCTAAAAAAACTCCCCAGCAAAAAGCTGACAGAAGTTTATGATTATGTTGAATACCTTTTCTCAAAAAATGAGAGCCGGATCCTATCTGAAGGGATGAAAAATCTTTCAGCAGAAACTGAAAGCCTCTACTTTTTAAAAGATGAAGAAGAACTTTACACCGTCAGCGATGTGAAGGAAAAATACAAATGAAAGGTGATATAGTTCTTGTGAACTTCCCTTTTACCGACCTGACTGGCAAAAAAGTTCGTCCAGCCTGTGTTCTTGCAGATGATGGTCGAGATGTGACCCTTGCGTTCATATAATCGAATTTTCTCACCGGATTTTTTATTTACAATCAATATCCGGTTCTGTATATTCTCTTTGTGAATATAGTTGTTAATTAAAAATATGGAGTTTTCAATGAGTGGATTCAAAGAGATTTCAACGAAAAGTGTTAATACTATCAGGGCATTATCAATTGATGCTATCCAGAAGGCCAACTCGGGTCACCCCGGACTTCCGATGGGTGCGGCTCCAATGGCTTATGTACTTTGGAAAAACCATCTGAAAGTTGATCCAGCAAATCCCAAATGGGACAACAGAGACAGGTTCGTCCTTTCAGCAGGTCACGGCAGTGCGCTTTTATATTCAATGCTTCATCTTTCAGGTTTTGATGTCACGATGGACGATCTGAAAAATTTCCGCCAGTGGAAAAGCAGAACTCCGGGACATCCTGAATTCGGCATCACAGCAGGTGTTGAAACCACTACCGGACCGCTTGGGCAGGGAATTGCAAACAGTGTCGGAATGGCTATTGCGGAAAGAATGCTTGCGAGCCGTTTCAACAGACCGGATTTTGAGATAGTCGATCATTATACTTTTGTTCTCTGCGGTGACGGTTGCCTGATGGAAGGTGTTTCTGCCGAAGCTTCGTCCCTGGCAGGACATCTGAAACTTGGAAAACTTATTTTTCTTTATGATTCCAATGACATATCTCTTGACGGACCTACAGACCTGACTTTTACTGAAGATGTCGCAAAAAGATATGAAAGTTACGGTTTTCAGGTAATTACTGTTACAAACGGTGATACCGATCTTGAGGCAATAGATAAAGCGATTTCCGATGCAAAAGCCGAAAAGACAAAGCCCACAATGATCATCGTAAAAACCACGATCGGGTTTGGCTCGCCTCATAAAGCTGGAAAATCTGATGCTCATGGTGCACCGCTTGGCATTGATGAAGTGGCGCTGGTTAAGAAAAACTTCGGAATGGATCCTGAGAAAGCATTTTTTGTCGACCCGGATGTGAAAAAAGATTTTGCAACTATAGAAAAAAATAGTAAAAAATTTAGAGTTGAATGGGAAAAGAAATTTGACAATTATTGCAAAAGATTTCCAGAACTCGGGCTGCTTTACAAGACCATGAATAATATGGAACTTGCTGAATCAACTGAACATTTTATGCCAAAATTTACAGATGGAACAAAAATAGCGACAAGAAGTGCAAATGGAAAAATCCTTGCCGCAATAGGAAAAAATGTTCCGTGGCTTATCGGCGGAGACGCTGATCTTAGCTGTTCTACAAAAACTGCAATAACTGGTGAACAATGGATAACTGGAGATGATTTCTCAGGAAGGAACATTCACTTCGGCGTAAGAGAACACGCAATGGGTGCAATTGCCAACGGAATCAGCTATCACGGCGGATTCAAACCTTTCACTGCGACATTTTTCTCTTTTGTGGATTATATGAGACCGACATTAAGACTTGCCGCACTCTCCAAAATAGGCACTGTTTTCATTTTCACTCACGACTCGCTTGCTGTCGGCGAGGACGGCCCGACACATCAGCCTGTTGAACAGCTTGCATCAATAAGGTGCATTCCGGGACTTGTCACAATAAGACCTGCCGATGCAAACGAAACTGCAATTGCGTGGAAATATATCCTTGAAAATAAAAACCAGCCTGTCGCTCTTATCCTTACCAGGCAGGATATTCCGGTAATTGACAGGAACATTTATTCTCCGGCAAGTGATGCAATAAAAGGCGGATATGCGATTTCTGACTGTGAAAATCCTGAAATTATAATAATTGCAACAGGTTCCGAAGTTCATATTGCGCTTTCTGCGGCAGATCAGCTAAAAAAAGAAGGGAAAAAAATCAGAGTTGTAAATATGTTCTCGACTGAGATCTTTGAAAAACAGAGTGATGAATACAAAGAAAAGATTCTCCCGAAATCACTTAAAAAACGGGTTGTTGTGGAAGCCGGATCATCTTTCGGATGGCATAAATATTCAGGCGATGAAGGAATTATAATAGGAGTTGACAGATTTGGTGAATCGGCACCAGGGGACATCGTTCTGGAAAAGTTCGGATTCACTGCAAAACATATAACAGATGCGGTCAAAAAACTGTAACAGATGGATAATATTCAACTTTTCAGAGACTACCTCGTCCACGAAAAAAGATATTCAAAAAATACTGCCGACGGATATTGTAAAGATCTTGAATTGATGCAGCGGTATTTCAAAGATTCGGGGCTTGAACTTACCGATCTCGATAAAGACGACATAAAAGATTATCTCGGAGCAATATTTTCTGAAGTCGCCTCAACATCGCTTCACAGAAAAATTGCAGCAATAAGACATTTTTATCTTCTGTTAAAAAAAAGAGACCTTATTGAGGAAAATCCTACACTTACACTGTCAGGTCCGAAAAATTCAGGACTTCTTCCCGGTGCACTTTCCAGAGAAGAAATGGTAAAACTTATTGAGTTTCCTCACAAATCCGACCTGAAAGGTTTTCGCGACAGAGCTATTATCGAGCTTCTTTACAGCAGCGGAGTCCGTGTCGGCGAACTTGTATCATTGAGAATGAAAAATCTTGATATGAAAAGCCGGGCACTTAATGTTCTTGGAAAAGGAAAAAAGGAAAGGCTTCTGCCAGTTACAAAACAGGCTATTGATTCAATAGACACTTATCTTACAAAAAAAGAAGGCGGCAAAACTCCCGATTCCATAATTTTCTGTAACCTGAAAGGGAAAGGACTTACTGAAAGAGGCGTGCAGTTCATCATCGATAAAATTGCAAAGGCCTGCGGTATTTACCGGAAAATAACACCTCACATGCTCCGTCACAGCTTTGCCACGCACTTTCTTGAAAACGGCATGAATCTTAGATACTTACAGCATCTTTTAGGACACAGCAATCTTTCCACGACTGAAATTTATACTCATGTTTCGATCGATCAGCTTAAAAAAGTTTACAACAATGCTCACCCGGGATCAAGGAACAAATAATCAGGAAGCTGTATTTTACCATATAAATAAGTGGTTAAAAAACTTGAGATTCATAGTAAAATCGTCTAAAATTCTCTGAAATTTATGTTGTTATGGAGTTTTGATGTCTGTTATCGGTATAGATCTTGGCACAACAAATTCGTGTGTAGCTCATGTCAGGAACAATCAGCCTGAAGTAATAAAGGATGCCGGCGGAAGAAACACGGTTCCTTCTATTGTGAGTTTCATTAAAGGTGCTGACGGAAATGTTGAAAAAATATGCGGACATGCCGCCTATCAGCAGATGCTTATCAATGCTGAAAACACTGTATACTGCATAAAAAGATTTATGGGACACGGATTTAAAAGTCCGGTCGTAAGCCAGCTGATGCCGACACTCTCATATAAAATAACTCCCGGTGAAAAAAGTGACGGACTTTCAATTTACATACCTGCCACAGACAAAAGCTATTCAGCCGAGGAAATTTCATCATTCATACTCACAGAGCTCAGAACAATAGCAGAAAAATATCTAGGAGAACCTGTTTCTAAGGCGGTTATCGCAGTTCCTGCATATTTCAATAATAAGCAGCGGCAGGCGACAAAAGATGCTGCGATGATAGCAGGAATTGAAATCTTAAGAATAATAAACGAACCTACTGCGGCGGCACTTGCCTACGGTTTTTCACAGGGTACAGCTGAAGAAAAACTCCTTGCTGTCTTTGATTTCGGCGGCGGGACTTTTGATATTACTCTGATGGAAGTATCCAAAGAAACTTTCAATGTCATTGCAACTGCCGGCAATACATTTCTTGGCGGCGAAGATATTACCAACACTCTTTTTGAATATTTTCTGAATGATCTTTCAACAAATTACGGTGTCACAGAGCTGACAGACAACCTTGTACTTCAGAGATTGAGAGATTACGCTGAAACTGCGAAGAAAAATCTTACTTTCCAAACCAGAACTACTATTGAAATACCATATCTCAAGGAAGTGAACGGTTCTTTCATTCACTACAGGATCGAGGTGACAAGGGAAAAACTTGAAGAACTTGCAATGCCGTTTGTCAAAAAGGCTGTGAAAACTTTTGAAAAAACCTTGAAAGAGGTTCATCTTGAGCCTAAAGCTCTTGCCGGTGTCATTATGATAGGTGGACAGACCAGAATGCCGCTTGTGCAGTCAATGCTTGCTGAGACCTTTCCTGAAGTCACAATTCTGAAGAACATAAATCCTGACGAAACAGTTGCAATAGGTGCCGCTATTCAGGCGAAAATGCTTGATAGTGAGTCAAAGAACAATGACGATGTGGATATGCTTCTTCTGGATGTTACACCCCATAATCTTGGAATTGCTATCGGAAAAGACATGTTCTACACACTTATTCCGAAAAACTCTACAGTTCCTACTTCTGTTGACGATATTTTTGTAACTTCAAGAGACAATCAGGAAAAAGCGAAAATAATCCTTCTTCAGGGCGATTCCACGGTTGCTTCTGAAAACGAAGCTCTGGGTGAGTTTGAACTTGACGGGTTAAGGTCGGCAAAAAGAGGCGAAGTAAAAATAAAAATAACTTACGAAATAGACATTAACGGTATCGTCACTGTTCAGGCTCAGGATCTTGACACAGGTTCCACTCAGAAGATCACAGTCGCCTCCACAGGAAATCTTTCGAAGGATGAACTTTCTAAAAAGATTGAGGAAAATTCCGATTATTATCTTGAACTTGCAGAAAAAACAATGGTCGGCGAGATAGTTCAGAGCATTGAAAACTATCTTTACGATCTTGAAAAAATGAAACCTAAACTTTATCAGATATTTTCGTCCACAAAAGTAGGTGTGGAAAGAATGGATAAGATGGAATCACTTATTTCAGGAACAAAGGCTTATCTGAAAGGTGAATCCCTCAAACTTGAAAAACTTCAGGATATCGAAACCAAACTCGACACTTTGAAAAACACATACAGAAACCTCATCGACAGATCATCCGATGAATCAATGAGTCCCGAACTTTAACAGTTCCCTTCTAAGCATATCAAGCACATATATTGAAGCTCTTGTTCTTATTATTGTTCTGTCTCCGTAAAATCTCATTGTGTGTGTTACCGTCATTCCTCTGATATAAAGACCGAAGCACACTGTCCCGACAGGTTTTAATTCGCTTCCGCCGTCAGGTCCGGCTATTCCGGTTATTGAATATGCGACATCGCTTCCGCTTTTACGGGCAGAGCCTTCTGCCATTTCTTTTGCACACTGTTCACTTACTGCGCCATATTTTTCAAGAGTTTCCAAAGATACGCCGAGATTTCTTATCTTTGAATCATTTGAATATGTTACGAAGCTTTCTTTAAAAACCTCTGATATGCCTGGGCAGTCGACAAACATGGAAGCGACCATGCCGCCAGTGCAGGATTCAGCTCCGGATATTGTAACTTTCATATCAGCAAGCATTTTTGCGACAGTTTGCGCCAGTGTATCATCACCGACTGTGTAAACATTGTCACCCAGTCTTTCAACGAGCTTTTTCACAACAGGTTTTACCAGTTCCGAAGCTTTATCAATACTTTCAGCTTTTGCTGTGACTCTCAACCTGCATTCGCCTGTTTTTGCATATGGAGCAATAGTCGGATTTACTGATGATTCAATAATGTCCAGAACCATTTCCTCCATTGCGCTTTCCCCTATTCCGCACATCTTTATCACTTCGGAATAGAGAACAGAATCTGTCAATTTGAGGAGATATGGCACAACTTCTTTATCGAACATCAATTTCATTTCGTTAGGAGGTCCTGGCAGAAGAATGATCCTTTTTCCGTTTTTCTCCAGAATACATCCCGGAGCAGAACCGGCACCATTTTTCAAGATCACTGCATTTTTGGGGAACATCGCCTGTTTGATGTTGTTATCCGTCATAGTTCTGCCGAATCTTTTGAATATTTCCCTTAAATTTTCAAGCGAATTCTCATCAATTACAAGTTCCATTCCAAAAAATTCACACGCAGTCTCTTTTGAAATGTCATCAATCGTCGGGCCAAGTCCGCCAGTTGCGATAACCATATCATATTTTTTCAGTGCTTCTTGGAAATAGTCTAACAATCTCTGCCTGTTATCACCAACTGTGTGATGCTCATAGACATCAATACCGAGTTTTGCAAGTTCAACAGAAAGATATTGCGAATTTGTATTTACGATCTCTCCGAGAAGAATTTCTGTCCCGATTGAAACAATTGAAGCTGAAATGTTTTTCATGTTTTTTTTAAATTATTACTGCGGAACAGCTTAAACCGCTTGATTTGTCTTTTTCAACAGCCTGAACATCATTATCGTTTATCTCTATATCGTCTGTTTCAGGTGTTTCCATGTCATCAACTTTGCTTTCATCCGCTTCTTCAGACACATCTTCATCCGGCAGTTCAGAAAAGACAGGTGGAATAAGTTTTTCAACATAAGGAGTGATCTTAGAGTTTACATAATTATTAACTTCTGGATTTGCACCAAGCGAGAGAGTCTCTTTTTTTAAAACTGCAAGCGCTCCTTTCATCGGCGTTTCACTTTCATCAGTGACTTCAAATTTCTGATAAAGTCCCCAGTTATTTTCAAGTTCGATTTCAGGATCTTCAGGATTATAATTTCTATGAAAAACATATGTGGTGCCATATGGAAGCATTTTGTCTTCTTTCCGGTCAGTTACAACTGCAAAATCTCCACTTATCGAAACATTCCAGCCAAAATAATTTTCATCTTCAGAACTGTCGGGAGCGAGAACTTTTATTTTCTGCCATTCATTTTCGATTTTTTCATAAATTATCGCTCTTCCCTTTCCTGCACCTTCATAATCAAAAGCACTCACTATCAGAATATCTCCTTCTATTGAAATGCTATAACCGAATGAGTCTACCGGATTCTGGTAATCCACTTCAATTCTATTTGACTCCTCCCATTCTCCGTTTTCCTCATTAAGATCAAATATATAAATAAAATTAGGTCCATAGGTAAAATCATTAATAAAAGAGGCAGAAGTAGCAGCAATTCTGTTTTCTGAAATATCAAACCCTTTCGGGAAAAAAAATCTCGAATAACTCTCTTCAATTACCGGAGAGATTGTCTTATAAGTTGAATAATCGTCACTCTTTGAATAAACAAGAATATCTGACGCATCATCTGTTCCTTTATTTGCAGAAACAAGCAGATTGGTTCCATCAGCGGAAATCATACTCGCAAATATTGCACCGGAATATTCACCTGCTGAATATTCTTCAGGTGGAAGAATTGTTTTAAATAAATTCCATCCGTCATCGGTTTTCATATAAACATCAACTTTTTTATTATTAAATGTTGAATTCCCAAACACCGAGTTCGAAGAAAAGATAGTGTCTCCGCTTATATCTATCATACCACCAAAAAGGTCTCCGTTATCTTCCTGGCCTTCAGGGATCTCCTTCTCAAGAACAAGTTCATCTCCGGATTTTTCATAAATAAATATACGCCCTTGCGAAGTATTATCAATGTAGTTGTAATAAACTCTTCCGAAAACGACAGTGTTCCCTTCAACATCCGTTGAAATGCTGAAAGCGTCACCTTCTTTGGCACAAAGAGTTAAACTGACAAAAAAGAACACTGAAAAACAAAAGATAATTTTGATCATTATTAGCCTCTTTTTATTTCAAAAACTCCAATCCCGATGCATTTATATCAATTTTTGTCAAATTTCCCATTACATCTACTTCATATTCCGTTACATTGAGCGTTCCAACAAGAAACCCTACCGTGGTTCCTGAATCGGTCGTAACTACTGCTGTATGCGTACCGCCTGCTTCAGTAAGCTGAAATTCCTGCGGAAGATGGAACGGATCACGCTGAAATACAAAAGCAAAAGTGACTTTGAGTCCGTTGATACCGTTAATTACCGCTGTAACATTTGCACTGCCTCCGTTTGCCTGTGTTACCGGCTCTTCCGGCAGTAACAGATCCGCTGTCTGTCCGTTGAATTTCAGTGACAAGGTTCCTGTCAGCTGAGTTTCAAGCATGAGTTTACTGAATGTCAGGGAAAAATCAGCAGAATCCAGTTCATTCAGGCATATCGTGCTGTAGAAAACGCTGTATCCTGTCCCTTCAGCTTCGCATTCATTACTGCTTGTCGATCCGTCACATCCGCAGACCGGGGCATACATTTCGTCACAATCGATCGGTATTTCTTTGCAGATTCCTTCAGCCTCACACATTCCCGAGGTCTTTTTACAGAAATAGTTTTTCTGGCAGTCGCCATTTGCAAAACAGGTGCCGCCGTCATTGTCATTGGGTTCGATACTGTCTTCATCAGGTATTACTACTTCGTCACTGCTGATATCGCTATCAGTCTGAATTGTTTCATCATTCGAAACATCTTCATCGCCTGATATGATCTCATCGTTCAACTGATTTTCATCATTGACAGAGGCATCTTCATCAGCAACAATGATCGAATCATTTGCTTTCTGCACACTGTTCTCACACGAAACCGCAAAAACAACGAACATGAAAATTACTGCAACATTGAACAATCTCATTTTTATTCTCCTACGAATAATTGGTTATAATTTTTTTGTATATCAGAGTTTTTCT
>DAOQAY010000115.1:0-9519 GCA_035354435.1 bacterium | reverse complement strand
GCGACCCATTCTTTCTGTGAATGGAAATTAACGCCGCCTGCAAAGATATTGGGGCAGGGAAGTCCCATGAAAGAGAGTCTTGCACCGTCTGTTCCGCCTCTGATGGGGTGAATGTCCGGTGTTGCACCAAGGTCTTCAACCGCTTTTTTCACATAATCATAAACAAACATTTTGTCTTTCATGATTTCATACATGTTTAAATAACTCTGGTTGAATGCCGATGTTATCTGAAGTTTTGGCTCCTCAGCTTTTAAAACTTCAATAATATTAAGGATTATCTGCTTCTCTCTTTCGATGTCATCAAGTACGAAACTTCTGAGGATCATAGCAACTGTCACTTCTTCGCTTCCGCCTGTGATGTTTACCGGATGAATGAAAGGTTCACGGTTGTGAGTTCTTTCAGGTGACATTGTTTTTGGAAGCATATCAACAAATTTTCCGGCATATCTGATCGCATTGATCATTTTGTCTTTTGCGTATCCGGGATGTATAGAAATGCCTTTTATTGTAACTTTTGCGCTGTATGCATTGAAGTTTTCATAATTTATCTCATACGGAAATCCGCCGTCAAGAGTGTATGCAAAGTCTGCATCGACTTTTTTCAGGTCGATAAAATCAACACCGCGACCGATCTCTTCATCCGGAGTGAAGCATATTCTCAGTTCAGGTCTTTTGATCTCGGGATGTTTCACGACATATTCGATCATCGACATTATTGCGGCGATTCCGGCTTTGTCATCTGCACCAAGAAGTGTCGTGCCGTCGGAAGTGATGATTGTGTCGCCGATACATTCTTTGAGGTCGGTTGAATCTTCGGGATCAATAACTGTTCCGCCGTTAAGTTTGATGACAGAACCGTCATATTTTTCGTGAAGTACAGGTTTTACGCCTTCGCCTGCACAGTCCGTTGCAACATCCATATGTGCAATGAAAGCAACTTTTTTTGTCACACCGCAGTTCGAAGCGATTTTTGCATACACATAACCGTTGCTATCCATTTCAGCATTTGCTATTCCGAGTCCCTTAAGCTCTGCAACAAGTTTCTCACCCAGATTTTTTTCTTTGGGTGATGACGGGAATGTTTCACTTCCGTTGACAGACTGAGTATCTTCTTTTACATAGGCAAGAAAACGGTTCTTTAATGATGTTTCTGCGATAATTTCTGAAGCAAGCTGATGTCTTTTCATTGCGGTCTCCTTCATGGTTAGTAAAAATCTCGAACCATTATATTGTGTGTGATTATAAATTCAAGTTACGAAATAAAGATATCAATTTGACTTTTAGGTTTGTGTTTATAATAATAGCCCTGTTTTGTGGTTTTTTAAAATTACTGTGACTGCCGGAGGATAAAGATGAGTGATGCTCAGACCGTAAAGATCAATTCGCTGGATTCAAAGATAAAGGATATTTCCGATTATTTGAAGTCATCGGTTCTTGATCCTGCTAACGAACAGAAAAGTGCAATTATTTCAGAGGCTAAGAATGAAGCTGCCGGCATAATTGAAAAGGCGAAGAATGAAGCCGCTTCGATACTGAAAAATGCGAAAAAGGAATCTGAAGCTGTTAAACTCAACACAGAATCCGCTCTCAAGATCGCGGCGAAACAGTCTGTCGACAAGTTGAAAATGGCTCTGGAAAAGGAAGTGCTGGCATTTTCAGTCACAGAACCTGTTAAATCGGCGCTTAAAAGCGAACAGCTTATAAAAGAATTCATTTCAGAAGTAATAAAGCAGTATTCAACAGGCTCATTTTCAATCGCAATTAGCGACAATATGAAAAAAAACATGTCATCATATATTGAAAGTCAGATAGCGGCTCATGCAGGATCGAAGATAACACTTTCAAAAGAAATTCTGCCGTCAGGTTTTTCCGTGATTGCTCAAAACGGTGTGCTCAGATATGATTTTACTGAAGAATCTGTCATTGAACTGCTTATTGAATATTTAAGGCCGGAACTGAGGAAATCTCTTTTTTCTAAATAGCCTGGAGAGACCGTTACTATGGCGAATTTTAATCATTATACCGTCGGTGCTCTGCCGACACTGACATGGGACAGCGAACTTCCCTGCACTATTTCGGAATTTCTTGAAGATTTCAGTATACAGCTCGAACCTTTGATGGACGGTATCAGCGATATTCTTCTTCTCAATGATGTCAAAAACCTTGAGCTCATATTGAAATCAAGGCTTGATGTCAATGTCGGTGATATATTCAAAGGCAATACAGAAACGGGTGCTATAGATTATTACAGAGCAAGGGTGGTTGAGCCGGATGAACTTATCGAGTTTATGGAAGATCCGTTTATAAATAAACCTGATGAGAATTATCCTGAATTCATGTGTGATTATTTCACCAAATATAAGACCGATGAAGAAAGACATGAAAATATTGAAGAGCTTTATATCAATTATTTTGTCTACATGCAGACAAGAAAGGACGGGTTTATAAGATATTACGGTCGTATTGCGACAACGACCAGAACAGTTCTTTCTGCTATGAGAATAATTAAAAGAGGTCTCGATCTTGAAAAACATCTGAAAGGTGATCCGTATATTGTTCATACTATTCTGGAAAACAGAAACAATGCAGATCTCGGTTTGAAAACCATTTTTCCTGAAGTTGCTGATGTTATTGCGCTGTTTGACAGGGAAAGAGACCCTATCGAGGTTGAGAGAGATCTTGACAGGATCAGATTCGAGTTGATGGAGGAAGTCGGAAGAGAAACTCCTTTTGCAGATCATATAATCTATTCATATATTATCGGTTTTCAGGTAAGGAACAGATGGATGTCGCTTAACAATGAGAAAGGACAGCACATTCTCGAAAACATCATTGAAGGAAATTACTGATGGAGTTTAAATAATGGTTGCAGTAAACGAAAAAACCAGAGGAAAAATAGTTGCCGCTCAGGGCAACTTGATGACAGTTCAGTTTGAAGGCAATGTGAGACAGAATGAAGTCGTATTTGTCAAAACCGGCGGGCAGTCACTTAAGGGCGAGGTTATTGAAATCAACGGTAATGAAGCGAAAGTGCAGGTTTTTGAGCCGACAAAAGGTGTAAGGCTCGGAGATGCTGTCATTTTTGATTCAGACCTTCTTTCAGTTGAACTTGGACCTGGTCTGCTGAAAAGAGTTTTTGACGGACTTCAGAATCCGCTTGAAGATATTGCGGAGCAGGCTGGATATTTCCTTCCCAGAGGAGTTTATCTCGATCCTCTTCCAAGAAATATAAAATGGAACTGGACTCCGCTTGTAAAAGTCGGCGACACAGTTATGAAAAGTCATTTTCTCGGCTGGGTTCCTGAAGAAAATATTCAGCACAAGATAATGGTGCCGTTTAATTTTCCCGGAAAAGGTGTTGTGAAAGATATCGCAAAACCCGGTGACTATACTGTTGATAGTGAAATTGCAAAGATAGAGGACGAAAAAGGCGTAATACACTCTGTGAATATGATCCAGATGTGGCCTGCAAAATTTGCTCTCAGATTCGGTGAAAGACTTCTGCCGAAAGAACAGCTTATAACTGCAATGAGGGTTATTGACGGACCTTTCCCTGTCGCAAAAGGCGGAACATTCTGCACTCCTGGGCCATTTGGCGCTGGAAAGACCGTTCTTCAGCATTCATTGTCAAAATATGCGACCACACAAATCGTTATCATCGTTGCCTGCGGTGAAAGAGCAGGTGAAGTCGTTGAAATACTCAGAGAATTCCCGGAACTTGATGATCCGCAGACTGGAAAGAAGCTCATGGATAGGACTTGCATCATCTGTAATACTTCTTCAATGCCGGTTGCGGCAAGAGAAAGTTCGGTCTATATGGGAGTTACAATAGGTGAATATTACAGACAGATGGGTGTCGACTGTCTTCTTCTTGCTGACTCCACTTCAAGATGGGCACAGGCGCTCAGAGAAATGTCAGGAAGACTTGAAGAGATTCCCGGCGAAGAGGCATTTCCGGCGTATCTTGCTTCAAGAATTGCAGAACTTTATGAAAGAGCCGGTGTTCTGAAGCTTTATAATGGAACTGAAGGATCTCTGACAATCGGCGGATCAGTAAGTCCCGCAGGTGGAAATTTTGAAGAGCCGGTTACATTGTCAACGCTTTCTGTTGTAGGATGTTTTCTCGGTCTCAGTCGTCAGCGCAGTGATGCAAGAAGATACCCCGCGATAGATCCGCTCATCAGCTGGTCTAAATATAATGACAGATTTTCGGAATACGGTTCAGATCAGATCGCTGAAAGAATTCAAAAGATAGCAGCTGCTCAGAAAATGGTTGTTCAGAGTGATGAAATAGGAAAGAAAATGTCTGTCGTAGGTGAAGAAGGCATCAGTATTGATGATTTCGTGACTTATCTGAAAGGCGAATTTTATGATGCCGTATACCTTCAGCAGAATGCTTTTGATCCGGTTGATACTGCGGTAGCGATGGAAAGACAAAACGAACAGCTTGAAGTTGTTTCGAAAGTTCTTGACAGAAAGTTCAAGTTTGACAGCAGTGAAAATGCAAGGAACTTCTTTCTTGATCTGACCGATAAAGTTATCCAGCTGAATTACACGCCGAAAGATGATTTCTGCTACAAAGAGAGCAGGGAAGCAATACTCAACATAATAGAGGGTGAGTAAAATGGTAAAGACATATAACAGAATCGAGAGAATAAAAGGCAGTATCGCACAGGTCAAGGCTGAAGGCGTAATGCTTGGTGAACTTGCCCAGATAAAAATGGGTGACGGCAGGCAGACTCTGGGCGAAGCGATAAGCTTTAATAAAGATATGGTCAGCTTGCAGGTTTATGCGGGAACAAAGGGTGTCAGCACCGGTGATCAGGTGAGATTCCTCGGAAAGCCGATGCAGGTAAGCTGCGGCAAAAGTATGCTCGGAAGAGTATTTAACGGCAGCGGTGAGCCTATTGATAACGGTCCCGAACTCATGGAAGAGAAAGTTGACATAGGCGGTCCGTCGTTCAATCCTTCAAAAAGAATTGTTCCAAAAAGATTTGTAAAAACCAATATTCCGATGATCGATATGTTCAATTCGCTTGTAATAAGCCAGAAAATTCCTATATTTTCAATTCCCGGCGAACCTTACAACGAACTTCTCGCAAGAATAGCAAGTCAGACAGATGCCGATATCATAATACTTGGCGGAATGGGTCTGAAATTTGATGACTATCAGTTTTTCAAGGAATATTTCACAAAAACCGGAGCTATGGAAAAGACTTCGATGTTCATTCATCTTGCTTCCGACCCGGTTGTTGAATGTATTCTCGTTCCTGATATGGCGCTTGCCGCTGCTGAGAAGTTTGCTATAGAAAATAAGAATGTGCTTGTTCTCCTGACAGATATGACCTCTTTCAGTGATTCATTGAAGGAAATCTCAATTTCAATGGATATGGTTCCTTCTAACAGAGGCTATCCGGGATCATTGTACAGCGATCTTGCAGCAAGATACGAAAAGGCTGTTGATATTGACAGTGCCGGTTCGATCACAATCATTGCCGTCACAACGATGCCTGGAGACGATGTAACACATCCGGTTCCAGACAACACGGGATATATTACCGAAGGTCAGTTTTATCTGCACAATGGAAGAATCGATCCTTTTGGATCTCTCAGCCGTCTGAAACAGCAGGTCATGGGAAAGGTTACAAGAAAAGACCACGGCGACCTTGCAAACGCAATGATAAGACTTTATGCCGATGCAAAGAAAGCCCGTGACAGGGAATCAATGGGTTTCAGGCTTTCCACATGGGATAAGAAACTGTTGAGCTACGCATATCTTTTCGAAGAGAAAATGATGAATCTTCAGGTCAACCTTGATATCGAAGAACAGCTTGATCTCGGATGGGATATACTTGCAAAGTGTTTTGACAGGAACGAGACAGGTATCAAGAACGCATGGATAGAAAAATACGGTAAATGGGATAAATAATGTCTGTTATAAAACTTAACAAGACCGAGCTGAAAACACAGAAAAATCTTCTCGCGCAGCTTGTGAAATATCTGCCCACTTTACAGTTGAAAAAGCAGCAGCTTCAGGCTGAAGTGGAAAATTCCAGAAATATGGAAACAGCAATACTTACGGCTATTGATAAAAGAAGAAATTATATGAAAACATGGGCAGTTGTGCTGAGTCAGAAGCTCACTATCAATGTGTATCAGATGGTAGAGATCGATCAAATATTCACTGAAACAGAGAATGTTGCCGGTGTCGATGTGAAAGTTTTCAAAGATCTGTCGTTTAAACCGTTCGAATATTCATTTTTTATCAAACCTGTGTGGGTTGACAGGGCATACGAAGAGCTCAGAGCTCTTGTTGTTGACAGAGAGAGGCTCAGGATCATCCGTGAAAGGCTTGATCTGCTTTCAGAAGAGCTCAGACAGACAAGTATAAAGGTCAATCTGTTTGAAAAGAGAATGATTCCTCAGTGCAGGGAAAATATAAAAAAGATCAAAATATTCCTCGGTGATCAGGAAATTGCTGCGATATGCAACGCAAAGATAGCAAAAGACAAACTTAAACGAAAGGAATTGATCCAGCATGCGGAGGCGGTATAAGTGATAAGTAAAATGCAGAAACTGCTTCTGGCGGGTCCGAGGAAGAGCAAGGACTCGGCTCTTATTGCTCTTCAGAATGCAGGGATAGTTGAAACTCAGCCTTTTAATGGAAAGAATTATACTGTTGACGGCAGATCCGTTTCAACTTCAGAATCGGATATGACACTTTCCGCCGTAAAGATAATTGACAGATATGCAGTTATCGGAGAAAGGTCGGGAATAATAAAAGAGCAGTATAGCGGTGATGTTGAAAAACTTGCTTATGAGATTCCCCTTCTTGATTCTGAATACAAAAAAATCAAGGAAGAGCAGGTACATACATCTAATAAAATGAAATTTCTTGAGCCTTGGGGTGTTTTCTCTATTTCAGATATTAAAGAAATTGAAAAACAGGGAAATCTCCGTATCCAGTTCTGGGATGTTTCACAGAAAACAGCTCCGCAGGTCAAGGTGGAAGGAGCAATTGCCGAGATAGTCGTATTCAGTGATAATGAAAGAAAGTATTTTATAACTTTCAGCAAAAGACCGCTGAAACTGAGGCAGTGTATCGAAGTCAATTATGACACAGATCTGATTGAACTTAAAAAGAAAATTGAAGATCTCGCAGCTCAGGAAATTAGTCTCCTTAAGAAACTTGTTGATATTTCATCAGTCAGAGATGATCTTTTCAGGCTTTATCTTAAAAAGCTGAATGAAGTTAATTTTAATAGGGCGGCAAAAGGTGCGGCACATGTGCTTGACGATTCTCTTTTCTTTCTTCAGGCATGGTGCCCGGTAAATGAGCTTGACAACCTTAAAAAAGCTTTCCAAAATGAAAATGTCACAATGATACCTGTCGATCCTGAAAAAGATGAAAGAATTCCAACACTTATGCGTCCTGATTCAATATCATCTGAACTCGGCGGCGATCTTGTAAATATTTATGATACTCCGGCTTATACAGACTGGGATCCGAGTTCGTGGCTGTTCTTCTCGTTTGTTTTCTTTTTTGCGATGATAATGGCGGACGGCGGTTACGGACTGTTGCTTTTCAGTTTTATGGTCTACCTTAAATTTAAGTTGAAAAAGCCAGCTCCCGGAATGAAGAGGTTCATCAGTCTTTCGCTTATACTTTCAGGAACCACGATGGTTTACGGACTTCTGTCAGGCGGTTTTTTCGGAATAAATATAGATACTCCGGCATTTGCGGTCCTTGAGCCTCTTACTACTTTTCTTAAATATCTGAGAAACATAAATACAAGTGATAATGCTACAATGATGCTTGTTTCCATCATAATAGGAATGGTTCACATCTGTATTTCATTAGTTCTGAAAAGTGTCAGATCTTTTGTCGATAATCATGATTTCATAACTCCGATAATTAACACGGTTTGGATCGCAGCTATCTGGGCATTTTATTTCTGGTATAAATATGACGGAGTTGCAGGTTCTGAATACCTCACACAGAATGGTATGCTCGCTATGAAAATTTGCGGCGGACTGCTTGTTGTTTTTTACGGTATTTCTGCAAAATCGTATAATCCTCTGAAAATATTTATGTCGAGTTTTTTCGGGCTTTACAACGGAGTTCAGTTTTTCAGCGATGTTCTGAGTTATATAAGAATTTTTGCTCTGGGACTTTCCGGAGCACTTCTTGCACAGACTTTCAATAATCTTTCTTTTGACCTGTGGAATGGCGGTATTGCAGGAGCTCTGCTTGCTCCGTTTATTTTTCTGCTCGGGCATACTTTGAACATTGCTTTGTGTATAATGAGCGGCGTGATACACGGTTTGCGTTTGAATTTTCTTGAATGGTACAGGTGGTCTTTTGACGGGAACGGGAAGAGGTTCACTCCGTTTAAAGATCTGCTGAAAACATATGTAAAAAGCGAGAATTAATAACTTTTTTTAGGGAGATGAAGATGGATCTTGGAAATTTCGGACCTATTTTGTGTCTTGGTCTCGGTGCTGCAGGAAGCGCAATAGGATGCGGTGTTGCCGGTATGACATCTCATGGTGTAATGTCTAAAGTTGATGAAGGTCATGCAAAATTTGTTGCACTTGCCGCAATGCCTGCTTCTCAGTCAATTTATTCATTTGCATTGATGATTATTCTTAACAATAAACTTAAAACACTTATTGCTGCCGGGCAGGACACTTCCATGATCTTTGCAATCGGTTTTGCCTGCGGTCTTGCTGAAATGCTTAGTGCAATTTATCAGGGAAAAGCATGTTCAAGTGCAATTCTGGCAGTTGCAAAAAAACCGAGCGTATTCGGTATGAGCTTTGCTGCTCCCGGTATCGTTGAGTCTTTTGCACTTTTTGCCCTTGTCGGCGGAATTATGATGGCATCTTAGGTAATTTATTGCAAAAGATCTTACTTTTATTTCTGTTATCATTCCTTTTTATTTCCTGTGTAAAAGTTGAATATCCTGACTATGTAATCCAAAATACTGACAAAATTCATCAGACTGATACTACGGATGGTGATAATGAATAAAAAAATATTTAAAAATATTGATATTTTTGATGGTGAGAAATTTTTCAGAGGGACTGTAGTTGTTTCAGGTTCTATGATTGAAAAAGTGTCTGCCGGAGATATCGGTGTAATATTATCTGATGAATATGAAGCAATATCTGGTGATTACATTTTAATGCCGGGAATGATAAACCTTCATACACATATTCCGATGACACTTTTTAAAGGAGTGAGCGAAGATCTTCCGCTTGAAAAATGGCTTGAAAGGATCTTTCCTCTTGAAGCAAAGTTCATAAGCCCTGAAATGGTCTATATTTGCGGAATGTGGGGAATGGCGGAGCTTTTAAGAAGCGGCGTAACAACATTTTCAGACATGTATTTTTTTGAAGAATCTGTGGCAAAAGCCGCAATGGAGATCAATATCAAGGCAGTTCTTGGTGAAGGCGTTATAAATTTCCCAGCTCCAAATGGAAAAAATGCAGAACAAACCATTGAATATACTGAAG
>DAOQAY010000114.1:0-9562 GCA_035354435.1 bacterium | reverse complement strand
GACTCTTCCTGAGAAATATATAAAATTTTCTTGTCTACTGTTTTCTTCAATAAATCTATCAAAATGAGTGTCAATTATGCCTAAAATTAAACCTTCGCTTGGAAGAGGACTCTGCTTCTTAATTTCATTTTCACTTGAATTACTCTTTTGATTCAGATGGCTTATTGCAATGAAAACGCCAACAATCAAAAATATTGATATCAATATTACAGCCATTGGAGAGTCTGAATCATTTTTAGCTTTTGAATCAATCTGCTTTTTTGCTTCGACATTGCTTTCAATTATTGTTGGTTTTGGCTCAGGAAGATATTTTCCTTTTAAAAGTGATTCGAGCTGCTCAATATTTTTCACATCTGTTTTTTCACCATCAACAAAATAGACATAGCTGTCTGTTCCATCAACATTCAGCACAAAAATGTTTTCATCAATGAATGCCTGTCTGAAAAGGAACGAGGCGTTTTCTTGTTCGATTAAGATATCGTTCTGATTTATTATTTCCCACTTAGCTTTCTTCACTTCTCCTTTTTTAATGATGAGAAGTTCGTTCTTTTCCCTAAAAATGTATGAAGTAGATTCTCCTTCATCATCAAGCATTTTCCATTTTCTGTCACAAATTACCGAGATCTTATCGAGCTTTTTTGAAAAAGAAGAAAGCTTCGGAATAATTTTAGAAACGAAATACTTCATTCTATTTTCCTTTTGAATTTTTTGTTAATCTTGGCTTCATGAATAACCACCATTTTTTTTTCAACTCCTTGAGTATAACTTCCTGATATTTGATGTCAAAAAGAAATCATTGAATTCTGATGTTTTTAGCTTTGGTGAAAACGGAAAATTCGGGTGAAATGTCCGGTTTCTTTTCTTGCAATTCTAACCGTGATTAGATAGATTAAGTCGGCATTTTCATTTTAAGGAACTGAAAAATGGACAAAAACGAGCTTGTAAAACTTGATGACATTCAGACCCGCATCTACACCATTCGTGGCAAGCAGGTAATGATTGATGCTGACTTGGCAGAATTATATAAAGTAGATACTAAAGTACTAAATCAGGCCGTAAAACGAAACCCTGATCGCTTTCCAGAAGAGTATATGTTTACACTTAATGAAACTGAATTTCTTAGTTTGAGGTCACAAATTGTGACCTCAAACAAAAGAGGAGGAAGAAGATACTTTCCGAATGTATTCACTGAGCAGGGTGTTGCAATGCTTTCAGCTGTTCTCAAAAGTGATATCGCTGTTGAAATCAGTATAAAAGTAATTAATGCCTTTGTTAAAATGCGGCATTTTATTGCTTCGAACGCACAAATATTTCAAAGACTTGACGCTGTTGAAGCAAAACAGATAGAAACAGATTCTAAACTTGAAAAAGTGCTTGATGCTCTTGAAAACAGACAAATTCAGCCGCAACATGGTATCTTTTTTGACGGACAGATATTCGATGCTTATAAATTTGTTTCCGAAATTATCCGCTCTGCTGAAAAATCAATCATTCTTATTGATAATTATGTTGACGAAACTGTTCTTGCTCAATTTGCAAAAAAGAAACCTGATGTTTCTTTGAAAATACTAACAAAAAATATTTCAAGAGAACTGGAAATTGATGTGAAAAAGTTCAATGAACAGTTTCCTGTTGCTGAAATCCAGAAGTTTGACAAGTCTCATGACCGTTTCTTAATCATAGATAATTCAATTGTTTATCTTTTCGGAGCATCACTGAAAGATCTCGGCAGAAAATGGTTCGGTTTTTCAAAAATGGAAGCTGAGACAACCTCAATGATCTCTAAAATTATGAATTTACAGAATCCCCGACTTTCTTGAAATCGATGAAGCCGCATTTATCTTTCTGTCAAACACAATCAGTTGTTAAAAGCCACTTCCACAAAGGGATGATCTTAATACTGCCGTATTCATCTTCAACTGAATCAGAAATTATATACTGTCCGCTGACCTTTTTTCCGGACAGTTTTGAAAAACTCTCTATTCCTTTTAATTCTCTTTCAGGAATATCATCACTGTAGCAGACATTGAATACACTGAGACTGTCATCCTTGTTTTTCAACACGAAATCGATCTCGTTCTTTTCTGTAAAATAATAAAGAGAATCAGAGGAACGCCTCAAAGCCAGATATACAAGATTTTCAACCATCCTGCCCGTGTCCTGCGAAAAGGTGAAGCTGACCGCTTTTCTAAGCCCTGTGTCAATACAATATACTTTTCTGGGACGGTTGAATGATTCTTTCAATGAGTACGAAAAAAAAGTGTGCTCATAAAAAAGATGAGCGGAAATTCCGTAAGAAAGATATTCCCTGATTGTGTCAAGACCCGTTTTGAATGTGTTCTTCAATGCATTAAAAGAATACGGATTCGATATGTTTGCAAAAAGATAACGGTACAATTCTTCGATCAGCCGGACATCTCTTATCTGATAACGCCTTACAATATCTCTGTAAATTATGTCCTGAAAATACTGCTGGAGGATCTCAACAGAAAAATTTCCTGAAACAGCGGGGAATCCGCCGTCCGTGATATAACTTCCGAGATGATTCTTTACAGCAGCTCTTGCTGCAGTCTCTTTATCGCATTTTTCAGCAGAGAAACTTTCTTCCGTCACAAATGACAGATATTCCTGAAATGAAAACGGATAAAGCACAAAAGATATTGTCCTGCCAGTAAGAAGTGTTGAAAACTCTGACGAAAGAAGCGCAGAACTTGATCCGGTCACAAATATTTTTATACTTTTTTTCTCATCATACATTCGTCTGACCCATTTTTCCCATGAGCTGACTTCCTGAATTTCATCAAAAAACATGAAAATCCTGCCTTTAGCACCGGTAAGTTCATAAAAGATTTCTATCAGCAGATCAAAATCATTCACTGAAAATCCCGACAGTCTTTCATCTTCAAAGTTAATCAGAAGTGAATTTTGAGGCTTTCCAATGCGAGATATAAGCTGATGAAAAACTGTTGTCTTTCCGGATCTTCTCACTCCGCTCAATGAAATTATTTCATCCCTTTCAATAAAAGGCAGCATTTTCTTTGTAATTTCGCGGTCAACTCCGGGATAAAGAGGTCTGTCAAGAGCCTCTTTTATTACTTTTTTCAAAATCATCCTATTCAAATTCCACCTCCGTATAGGTCGATTTTCTTCAATATTAACCTTTATGCAGATTAATTTCAAGTATTCTCAACCTTCATACAGGTTGATTCTGAAAAATTCAGCTGATGATACGACTTATTTCAAAGAATTTCCTGTCTGTCTGAAATCTATAAATCCGCGTTCGACATCTGTTTTGATGAGTCTGACGGTAAGAGTGGTTCCTACATCGAGTCCTTCATAACCGTTTGAAAGCATTCCTTCAACGGGCAGTTCAAGGAGTCTGACCCATGTTCCTTTGTCCGATGCGCCTGTGACTATCGCTTCAAATTCCTCGCCTGTCCTTGTTTCAAGAAGCATTGCGGCCGCCGACTTTGTCACCTGTCTTTCAACTTTTTTGGCGGCATCTTCCTGTTTTGTGCAGTGTTTTGCGATATCATCAAGCTCTTTTTTATCATAAGGACAAGGTTCATTTGCCAGTGCCGCTTTGACAAGTCTCTGCGTTATAAGATCCGGATATCTGCGGTTCGGCGCTGTGGAATGGGCATAATCCCTTACTGCAAGACCGAAATGTCCTATTGATGCCTCACCCGGAAGTTCAACGACATATTCACCAGGACCCATAAGCTTAATGACACTCAAAGACAGATCTGGAAAACGAAGCGGATCTTCAGTACGGGATTTGATAAGGAAATTCTCAAGCGACCTTGAATCGGGTTTTGCCGGAAGATGAAATTTATGCTCTTCGGCAAGTGTTACAATTCGTTCCCAGTTTTTCGGAACCCTCACCACACGCCTTATTGCCGGAAACTTTCTGGCTGAAAGAAATCTCGCAATACATCCGTTTGCGGCGATCATGAAATCCTCGATTATCTCTTTAGCACGGTTATCCTGATCAATTGCGATATCTTTAAGCACATTTCCTTCAAAAACAGCCCTGCCTTCTATCGTTTCAAGGTTCAGCGCACCCTGTTCGTGCCTGAAATCTTTAAGTTTTTGAGCAACTTTGTCCTGAAGACGGATAATCGCTTCAAGCCCCGGCACCGCAGCAACTTCTTTCGGCATCGGACCGGTTTCATCAAGCCACGCCGCCACGCTGTTATAACAAAGCTTCGCATGATTTGTCACAGCCGCCCTGTATATCTCGGAATTTTTAAGATGACCGTTGCTTTCTATCACCATTTCAACAATCAGCGCAAGCCTTTCTTCATCAAAATTGAGTGAAGTGAGACCGTTGGAAAGCTTTTCAGGTATCATCGGAAAAGTCTGAGCAGTTGTATAGACAGAAAGTGAGTTGTGCCTTGCATGAAGATCGATCGCCGTATATTTTTTCACCAGCTCATCAACATCGGCAATCGCCACAAATATCTTCACAGTCCCGTCAGGCATCTCTTTTGCGGCAGAAAGCTGATCGAGATCAAGCGAATCATCGTTATCAATTGAACACCACAGAACGCTTCTCATATCGCGGACTCCCTTCACTTCAAGCGAAGCCGGTCCCTGGATTTTATTCAGCTGTGAAATGGCTTCATTGGGAAATATCGGATCAAGTCCTCTTTCCACCATAACATGACGGGCAATCCTTTCAAGAATGTTGTGATGCTGTTCTTTACTGCGTTCTACCATGTTACCTCTCAAAAAACTGTATTTAAAATATATGGATCAATCAAGTTTGAATTCTTCTTTCCAATCTTCTTTTTTGTCCCAGCCCGGTTGATCTTTTTTATCAAAAAAATAATCGCCCATGACCAGATAATCCATTTCAGTCCTCATGAAACAGCGGAAAGCATCATCAGGAGTACACACTATCGGCTCGCCCCGTACATTGAAACTTGTATTGACAATGACACCGAATCCTGTTTTTTTCCTGAACGAATCAATGAGTTCCCAGTATCTTGGATTAGTATCCTTGCTCACGCTCTGGATACGGGCTGAAAAATCGACATGGGTTATTGACGGCACATCACTTCTGAGATGATAAAGCCTTTCGTAAAGCGGCAGGGAATTATAATTTTCAGGCACCTTGTTCCTTCTTTTTTCTTGAACCGGAGCGACAAGAAGCATATACGGAGTTGTCCCTTCCATATCAAAAAATGTTTTGATCTCCTCTTCCATTACTGAAGGAGCAAAAGGTCTGAAACCTTCGCGGTATTTGATCTTCAGATTGAGCTTTTTCTGCATTTCAGGACTTCTCGAATCACCGATTATCGAACGGTTGCCTAGCGCTCTCGGGCCGAATTCCATCCTTCCCTGAAACCAGCCGATGACCGTATCACCGTTAAGCAGATCTGCTGTTTTTTGCGCCAGTTCGCTGAAATTCTCGAATTTTGTATATTTCGCCTGATATTTCCTGGCAGTTCTTTCAATGTCAAGATCGCCGAACTCAGGTCCGAGATACGCTCCTTTCATTGAGTCTCTCTTCTCGATGTGAGTTCTTTCGTTCTTCAGATAAATGTAATGCGCCGCAAGCGCCGCTCCGAGAGATCCGCCGGCATCACCTGCCGCAGGCTGTATCCACAGACCCTTGAATATCCCTGATTTCAGCAGTTTTCCGTTTGCGACACAGTTCAGGGCAACTCCGCCGGCAAGAACGATATTTTCCGACTTTGTCAGTGTTTTTGCGGTATTTGCGAGCTTCAGAACAACTTCTTCAGTTATCTCCTGAATTGCAAGTGACATGTTCATATAGTGCTGATTGAGATCCGATTCCGACTTTCTTCTGGGAAAACCGTAAAGTTCCTCCCATTTCTTATCATTGGTCATGCTCAGACCGCCGGTATAATCAAAATAGTCCTGATTAAGCAGCAGTGACCCGTCTTCACGGATATCAACAAGGTTTTCGAGCGTTTTTTTCTTAATTATTTCTTTTTCTTCACTTCCTGGATTGCCGTAAGGCGCAAGCCCCATCAGCTTGTATTCGCCGCTATTGACTTTAAATCCGCAGTAATGGGTGAAAGCCGAATAAAGAAGCCCGATTGAATGAGGAAAATGGAGCTCTTTAAGGATGGTTATGTCTTTCCCCTGACCATGACAGATCGTGGTTGTCGCCCATTCACCGACTCCGTCAAGAGTAAGTATCGCCGCATCTTTGAAAGGTGACGGATAGAAAGCGCTTGCCGCATGGGACAGATGGTGCTCCGGAAAAATTATTGGAGGCAGTTTTGTTCCAAGTTTCAGCAACTCTTCTTTCAGCATTTCCTTCATGAAAAGTTTTTCCTTTATCCATACAGGTATTGCAGAAAGGAAACTTTTCAGTCCATTTGGCGCAACTGCATGATATGTCTCAAGAAGTCTTTCAAATTTTATATACGGCTTATCGTAAAAAGCGACAACCGTTACATCATCAAGAGTAATTCCTGCCTCATTGAGCACATACTTGCAGGCATTTACCGGAAAAAGCGCCGTATGTTTTTTACGGGTGAACCGCTCTTCATGGGCGGCGGCAATTATTTCACCGTCGATAAGCAGTGATGCCGCACTGTCATGGTAATATGCCGATATTCCCAGTATTATCTGTCTTCTCATAAGACCTCGTTTTTATTAGAATATTGTATAAATGAAAGGAGCAATCGCCGCACCGCTTGAAAGAACGATAAGCACTCCGAAAAGAAGCAGTACAAGTATCGCCGGAAGGAGCCAGAATTTTTTCCTTACTTTCAAAAATCCCCAAAGATCTTTAATAAATTCCATTAGTTATCTCCATCAATAAGGTTTAACTACATCAGTTTCCGTATATTTCTGATTTCTTTCCGCAAATACCGAATTCGTCCCTTTCTTGAACTTTTTCAACTGCAGAGAATCTTTCCCTGCAAGCCTTGCAATAAAGCCGATCGGAGTAACGACCGTATAAAACACTATGGAAAGAATTATCTTGGACATTACCGTTCCGAGCAGATGTGAAAATCCGAGCCACAACTTTGCAAAAGGTTTGAAAACAGACGGAATTGTCATGTTTAGCACTTGAAAAAAGATCGCAATATAAAGAAAAGCGATCTCTTCAAGGAACAGCAGCAGCAGCAGAGAGATCAGGACAAGTGCCATACCGCCGTCAACCGCCTGCCTGTTTGTCATCACCGACTTCTGTTTTCCCTTTTTTTCCGAAAAAGTATCCATTTTTCCTCCGTATTTTCAACCAGCCTGTGTAATTTATCAGATGTATTAAAGATTGTAAAGAATCACTTTCTCAGAAAGATGCTTTTAAAAACTGCGGCAGTCAAATTGCGTGCTTTCAGGAGATACCATCTTCTGCCGTAAAGGACTTTCTGGAGTTTCATTGCGTTTCTGACTGTGAAACCGCGAGGATCATCAGACTTATCTATGTATCCGAATGATTCGTCAATTGTAAATGCATCACGGCCGTAAAATGGGGTTTCGAGCATTGTGTAGATCATGAACATGTGACAGTCTAGCATTTTTTCAAGCCCGTATAACTTTGCGATATTTTTAACTTTTCCCATATCACAATTGTAAAGCACAATATAGAATTCGAGCACTCTTTTCAGTTTAAGGTCGGCAAAATCATCCCTTGAATAATCATGTATCAGCATCAGCATCAGTTCATATTCGATATCCGGCACAGCAATTTTAAGATGATCGTTGGTTTCTATTGCTGAAACAGTGCCGAACACCTCATCCATGAATCCTGAAAACGGAATAAGCGATATATTTGAGTGAAGTTCAATGAGAACATTTTTATAAATAAAGGAAAAATCCTCTCCGAAATACCTGCGGAGCTTTAATGGAAAGCTCGATTTCATCTTCATTTCCGGATACTTCCTGATAAATTCAGGCACTCTTGAAAATTCTGAAGTGTGTATCAGCATGTCAATATCAGCCATCTGCCTAAGTCCTTGGAAATCCTCAAAGATCGTGTTAAAAAGATATGACCCTTTTACCGGAATGAATTTTTTGAACCCTTCTTTTTCAAGCACTCCGCAGAACTCTTTAAAAACCTTGTATTTAAGAAGATTTGACGCTTCATTATTTAAGTAAAGGCTTTTCAGTTCAGGATCTTTCGATTTGACGAACTCTGTCATCAGAAAATACGGATCCATTGCAAAATCACTGAATTCTTTACGGAATTTTATTTCAGGAAAATTTGCGGCTTTCATTTTTTCACATCTGCACCGTAAGCTTTGAGCGCATTTGTTATGATCTCATCAAGATCTGCATATTTTTTAAGAAATGACGGATTGAACGACGAGTCCATTCCAAGAAGATCATAAAGGACTAGAACCTGCCCGTCAGTCGATTTCCCTGCACCGATGCCTATCGTAGGGATCTTTAATATTGAAGTGATCTCTTCAGCGAGTTTATCCGGAATTCCTTCAAGAACTATCATCTCTGCTCCGGCTTTTTCAACTATCTTTGCTGATTCGAGAATGAATGACCAATCTTCCGGAGTTTTGCCTCTTTTACCGAAGCCTCCGAATTTATTGACATATTGAGGAGTCAGACCGACATGGCCGACCACAGGGATTCCGAATGAAGTGAGTTTTGAAATGAGTTTTGCAACTTCCGCGCCGCCTTCCACCTTGACCGCTTCGGCACCCGCTTTCATCAGCTTAACAGCATTGCGGAGCCCTTTTTCAAGCGAGATCTGATAACTTCCGAAAGGCATATCTGCAATGAAAAAAGGTGTTGCAATACCTTTCTTTACCGCTTTGACATGATATTCCATTTCAGAAATGCTGACACCCAGAGTATTGCTTTCACCTTTTATGACATTGCCCAGACTGTCACCGACAAGTACCGAATCAACACCCGATTTTTCGACCAGTTTTGCAAAACTTGCATCATAACAGGTCACCATTGAGATCTTTTCGTGCCCTTTCTTTTTTCTGAGCAGTGGAAGTGTCATCTTGCCCATTTATTCCCCCTTGAATTCATCAGCTATACGGATCATCGTCTCCCAATCAAGCTCTTCCGCCCTTTTTCCGGTAATTCCTTCAAATTTTTCAAGTATTTTCATATTGAGATTATTTATTTTGAACACATTTGACAATGTTTTTCTTCTGTTCGAAAACAGCACTCTCATAAGATCGGTGAACTTCGCAAGATCCGCTTTTTTAAAACTGTGTTCTGCAAATGTGATCTTTAGTACGGCACTGTGAACCTTGGGTGCCGGAAAAAACTCTTCGGGAGAAAGTGTGAAAATATATTCAGCTTTGCCAATAAGCTTAATAAGTGCCGCCACAGGACCGAAATCCCTTGAACCGGGCTGAGCGACGAATTTTTCAGCCACTTCCTTTTGAAGAAGATATATCGCTCCGTCAAGATAATGGCTTTCAAAACAGGTGTTCACAAGAATCGGAGAACTTACCTGATATGGCAGATTGCCAAAAACAAAACCCTTTGTCCCTTTGTAGAATTTCGAAAAATCTATTTTTGTGCCGTCAAGACTCACAATGTCCGCAACTTCACCGAAACGCCTTCTCAGAACAGTCAGCATGGTGTCATCAAGGTC
>DAOQAY010000113.1:0-9571 GCA_035354435.1 bacterium | reverse complement strand
TTCACTGCAAAAAGCACTGTGCCGATAATTCCGAATGCGGCGGCGGTCATGAAGTTGACTCCGGGGGACACCTGCCACAGCCATGCGCTGGCAAATGCGGCGATCGAGACTATTGTGTCACGGATAAGATAGTAACTGCCGAATGTCGATGCCTTTTTTCCTTCGGGGGCAAGGTCCATTATGAGCGCTTTTCTTGTCGGTTCGCCGAATTCCTTGAGTCCGCGGATGACAAATGCGATGACAAGCATCCAGAAACTTGTAGAAAAATAAAGGACTATCGGAAACACTGCAAAATTGAAAAAAGTTATCAGCACGAACGGTTTTTTTGAACCTTTATCGGCAAGATACGCAACCGGAATATAGATCAGAAGTGCCACTGTCATTTCAATTGCGGTGAGAATTCCGAACTCGGTGCCGCTTATTTTAGCTCCGTCAACACTGAGCATCGCCCATATCGCAAGATAGGCATAAGGTATCTGCTCACAGAAACGGATAAGAATATCCGAAGCAAGAAGTGATTTCAGTTCTTTGGGCATTGCAGCAAAATTTTTAAGCAGACCGCTGTTTTCATTATCTTTTTTCTCGTGTTTTTCCGTTATCATCCCCTGCTGGATTATAAGCGACACCGCTCCAAGTACAAAAGCGACTCCAAATGAAAGCCTTATTCCTGTTTTCACGCCGTAAATATCGATGAGAATTCCACCGATAACTGGACCGATCGCCATCGGAATCCGCCTGACCAGCGAGTGTACCGAAACACCCATTGTCCGCTTGTTTTTCGGCAGAACTGTCGAAACCAGTTCCATGGTTGCCGGAAGTGATAAAGCTGTCCACGAAAGGAAAAATACAGATCCGACAACAACCGCTATCCAGTGAGGAATAGCAATTACAATGAGATATCCCGACATTGCAATCAGATTGAATACCGCCAGAGCCCGTTTGTATCCGATTTTTTCTGTCAGCCAGCCGCCCGGATATGAATAAAGTGCCGAGAGCAGATTGTCCATACCGTTCAAAAGTCCCGGAATAAGTGGCGAGGCACCCAGAGCAAGCAGATACATCGGCAGGAATCTTTCAGCCATCTTTTCGCCAAGCCCGACGAGGACTACCATCGTGAGAAGTCCCACAATACTCCTTCTCAGACCTAAGAATTCTATCAATGGTGCAAATTTATTTTTCACTTCAGAACTCCGCCTGCTTTCATCTTGTAACAACTTAATAAATTTCCGCTCATTTGCAACTATCTTTTTAAAGGGATATAATCACTTGTTATTTTCTTTTTCCGGAGAGTGCCATGCCAGCAAAAAGCCATGCTTCCACTTCAAAACTGATCGAGCTTTGTATCGGGTATTTCATTTTCTATGTCATCACGGGAGTTGCAGTCAAGTTCTTCCTTTCCACGAAAGCGGGGTTTCCCGGACTTGACGGCATGGAATACCTCGTTTACAACACAGCCGGAGGCACAATCATTGCAACTGGTGTCGTGCTGATCCTCAAATGGTATCACCTCGATTCCATTAAGAAAATAAAGTTCATGGGCTTAATGATACCGTCTGAGATCCCGTATATTCTTGCTTCAGGAGTATGTACAGCCGTTGTAATTCCGACCACCACGCTGCTATATTCTTTCAAGGGAATTTCGGTCATGGTGGCGATGGTCATCATGCGTGGAGCGGTGATAATAATAGGAAGGGTCGTTGACGAAATACAGATACGGCAGGGCATTTTGAAGAAAAAGGTGTTTGCCGAAGAGAATTTTGCAATGATGCTCGCTCTTGTCGCAGTCAGCATAAACATTATCGGTGATGACGGCAGCAGCGGTGGCAGTGTATTTACTTCGTTACCGGCAATGATTATTTTCGGCAGTTATATCATGGCGTATTCATTCAGGATCTACATCATGAACTATTATAAGAACACAAGACATGATGACTGTAAAAAAGACACCAACAAAGCTTTTTTTGCAATTGAACAGATCGCATCGACCTCAGCTCTGATAATGGTCACAATTGCAATTGTTGTTTTGGCAAAGTCTCTTGATATAACCGGCGAAAGGATCACACCTTTTGTAAATGCAGTCACGGCGCCGAACCCGACATGGTCACACTGGGCTTTCCTTGCTGGACTTGCTTACGGAGTCGTTGCGTTTTTCAGCGTGTTTCTGTTCATGTTCAAAGGGCGTACCGCTACATTCGCAGGGCTTGTCAACCGTCTGACATCATTGATCGCAGGAACAACTTCGACTCTGCTTTTTGCATACTTTTTCAGCGGAAATTATCCGGAAATAATTGACTGGATATCTCTCCTTTTCATATTAGGTGCTGTCGGATTTATGGCAAAAGCTGAAAAGAAAAGAAAGAAAGAACTGGAAATATGCTGAACCCTCATCCTCGGTCAGGAAAATACACCCTTTCCTTTTTGAAAGGGAAAGGGCTGGGGATAGGGTTAATTTTATTTCCCCTGACTTGCTTCAAGGTCCCATTTCCAGCGGGTATATCCGCCGAAATTCATCATTCTGGTGTAACCTTTCTCTTCAAGTTTTTTGATGACAGCCTGTGCTCTTCCGCCGGTTTCACAGTAGAAAATGAGATTCTTTTCTTTCGGGATCTCGTTTAATTTATCAACAATCACTGAAGAAGGATATGACTTCGCACCCGGAATGTGCCCTTTGTCATAAGCCGACTGAGGCCTCACATCGATTATCCAGATATCCTCTTTCGGGTTTTCAACAAGCGTCTTGAGCGCTTCAGGAGCAAGATACTGCTTTAAAGACTCACCGTCTTTTGAAACATAACCTTCATGACATGCAGTAATAAGTAACATCGCAACCAGTGAAATCATAACAACAACCATTTTTTTCAACATAGTATCCTCCGATTTGTAAGACTGCTTAAACAATAAGCACATGTTTTTATTTGTCAATCCAGTTTGATTCTGAAGTCCCCCCTCAAAAAAAATATTTTGGATAGGAGCGCTTAAAATAAAAAGAACTGTTTTTGAATTTATCAAAATATTTCATAACAGAAAAAGATTTTAACGATTATTATTTTGTTAGTAATTTATTTAATTACTCAAAATTCCTCGACGAGATTCTTTATCCATTTTTTTGAAAGATACCGTTTAAATCCAAAGATAAATTTAAAAATTTCTTCGGTTTTTGAAAGTAAATAAACAAGATATATCGGCAGAGAAAAATAGTAGGCTCCGATAAATGCAAGAGGAACGCCGATTGCCCAGAGTGCGCCGATATCGATCCATAAAGCTGCTCTGGTATCGCCGCCGCTTCTTAAAATGCCCACAATATTCAGGCAGTTGAATGAAACTATCGGGATCATGAAAACCCAGACGAGAAGGGTTTTATATGCCAGATCGGAAACTGTGGCTGAAATGTTGTATATTGAAATGACAGAAGGTGCTGTTATGAAAAGTATAATGCTCACAGCGATTCCTGCATATATTGACATGGAGGCGAATTTTTTGGAATGTTCCCAGACAGCATCGTATTTCTGCGCTCCGATGTCTGTTCCCAGCACCACAGCTCCGGCATTTGCTATTCCAATAAATGCGGCAAATGAAAGCCTGCCGACACTGTCCATGATGTTTACTGCGGCAATTGATTCGGTTCCAAGCGATGCAAAGATGATGTTAAGTACCACAATTCCGCTTGCCCAGACAGACTCGTTTATGAAAACAGGCATTGAAGTGACAAACACTTTTTTTATGAGATCCATTTTAAAATCAAGCATAACTTTAATTTTTGCCGCAGCGACCGATTTTGTGTAATAGACTATGAAAACGGTAAGCAGTGTTTCAAGAACTCTTGCAATTACTGTTGCGATTGCGGCTCCTTCAATGCCGAACTTGGGGAATCCCATGTTGCCGAATATCAGAAGCCAGTTGAACGAAATGTTTATTATAAGTGCGAAAAATGATGTGTACATCGGAATAACAGGTTTATCTGTGCTTCTGAGAACTACCTGATAAATAACAGAAATGGCAGTGAAAGGATAGCTCAGCCCGACTATCATCAGGTATCTTGCAGACTGGTCAAGAACTTCAGCATCTTTTGAGAATACTGACATCAGAACTTTCGGTATGAAGATAGCGCCGCTTGCCATAATTATCGAAATGGCAAGGGCAGGAACCATCATAATTCCAATGACACGGTGAAGATTTACGCGGTCTTTTTTGCCGTAGAACTGCGAAATGAAGATCGAACCTCCGCTTCCCATGCCGAAAAGGAACAATATAAAGAGGAACATCAGCTGGTTGCTTATCCCGAGAGCCGCAATGGCAGACTCGCCAAGCTGCCCCACCATGAAGACATCAGCCATATTTATTGATGAAATTATAAGATTATGTATGGCAATAGGAACCGCAATGGCAAGCGCCCTTTTGTAAAAGTTCTCAGACATATCAATTCCCCATAAAGCCCGAGCATTCTATTTCAAAGGTCCGGAGTGTCAAGAGAGTGCTTATTTTAGTTGAAAATATCGGCCGTTATTGATAACATAAGGCGTTTTCTGATTTAAAAGCGAGGGTAAGGTGGAAAAGTTCAACATTAAAGAGGTTCTTGAGAACGCAAAAACCATTGCGATAGTAGGTCTTAGTGAAAAGGACGGAAGAACAAGCAACAGGATCGGAAAATACCTCCAGACTGTCGGAAAGTACAGGATCATCCCTGTAAATCCTAATGTGGACGAGATATTCGGTGAACCGTCATACAGGTCATTACTGGATGTTCCGCGTGAAATAACTATTGACATTGTAAGCGTTTTCAGACGGAGCGAACATCTTGAAGAACTTGCAAAAGAGGCGAAACTGCGTGGTTGCGGCGCTTTCTGGGCACAGCTCGGCGTTTCCGATGAAAATGCGGCTCGTATTCTTGAAGAGGCGAAAATTCCTTATGTCATGAACAGATGTATTTTTGTCGAACACCAGAACCTGCTTTACTGATATGGTCATGGTAATGCCTGAAACAAAAAACAGAAAGGATACTGTTGTCACTATTGCGGTTACAGTAATTGCTGTTCTTCTTATCGCTTATAACATATTTTCATACTATGGTGCCCATTTGTCGCTTCCCGGCAAAGAGATCAAGGAAATTCAAGGGGTTGATCCGTTATCGAACAAAACAATATCAATTGATGTAAGTTCAGGGACAGTTATTATAAATTTCTGGGCGACTTGGTGCGGAGCCTGTGTTCAGGAAATGCCTGAATTAACTAATATCTCTGCAAAGTATAAAACGATCGGTGTTATTAAAAGACCTTTTAAAAAGGAAGATCTTATTGAGCATGATCCTAAATTTCAGAATATCCTTCCTGAAGACAGCTTTTTTGATGAAAAATCTATTTCAGTTATTCCTACGACACTGCTTTTACAGGACGGTATTGTTAAAAAAGTCCATACCGGAACAATAAGCAGTGAAACGGTCGAAGGCTGGGTCAGATCATTAAATGAATAAATTCTTAATATTACTAGTTCTTTGCGTAACTTTTTTTTCATGTTCAAAATCAAATCTTGATCTTAAAAATTATATTGTTGAATCAGAACCTAATGAGCAGACATTTCAAGCAAATGAAATTGAGGCCGGAAATATGTATGCCGGTGAAATTGCTGTTAAAAGTGAAGATGAAGCCGATACAGATCTTTTTAAGATATGGCGGCCTGCAGGAACTGAAATAACTATTGAAGTGGAAAGCGATGAAGCTGATTTTTTTCCTTATATCGGACATACAGACAATATTGGTCACTCCGAATTTGTAACATTTGTCCCTCCGGGAAGATATAAAAGCGTATTTATGACTTCAGTTGACGGCTGGCAGTATTTTGAAGTCGGTGATGTCAGAAATACAGATGAAAACGGTCCGGAATACGGTGGATTCAATTATTATTTCAGGGTTTCTTCAGTCTCAATTTGTGATAACAGCACGATGTATGAAACATTGAGTGAAGGCGGAAAGCTTGATAGAGAGTTCGACAAATCACAAAGCGGAAATGACATTGTTGAGGTTAATATATCTGAAAACGGTTATTATCAGTTCAGGATTGATTCCGAAACGCTGGAAAGTGACAAATACACATTCATTTTCAACTGTGATTCGGGCGAATCAGCTGCCGGCAATGATGATGAAGATTATAACAGCAATCTTATGAATCCGCTTATATATTCGAGATTTGAAAGCAATTTGAGATATCTTGCTGTAACAGGAAGACTTTTTACTGACCTGAATGATGAAGGAGCTGACAGATACACAGCTTCATTGAAAAAACAGCTGATCGATTCGGAACTTGAGCCGAATAATCTTTATAACTATGCCAATGTAACAGGTTCTGAAGAAGTAACTGGAAATTTAAGCGAAAAGGCTTTGACAGTACTTGGTGAAACGGTCGATGATCAGGACTGGTTCAAATTCGATTTTGTTAAGGGTAGTGTGGTTGATTTTGCTATCAGATCTGAAGATGGTAAAGATTTTTCAGCAGAATTCTGGGCAGGAACATATCCGGTGACAGGAACAACCGTAATTCCTTTAAGATTCAGCAGTTTAAGCGGCTCTGAAACTCACCATATAAATATGATGATGCCGTTTACCGGAACAGCATACCTGCTTTTATCAGGGAAAGATGAAAATTACGAATTCACAGTTTCACAACCTGAAGAAATTGAGACTCTGCTTCAGTTCAACGGTTTGGTGCATAAAAAGATTGATATGCCTGACTGCAGATGGGCTTTTTATAAATGGAATATGCCGGAATCCGGAGAATTGTTTGAAGTACGGCTTGTCGGTGTTTCATCTGAGTCCGGAATTCATGTTTTCAGCGAAGATATGCTGCCATACGCATTTGTTGAACCAGCTGGTGTCAACAGGGTGTTTATCCGCAGATATGAAAAGACAGAAACGCTTTATCTGGGTTTGTATTTCGGAAATTGCGAACAACTTTCTGGCGAGACAATGGATCTGAGAATAGTCGAGGAAAATTCCGCTGTTACTGAATGGACAAACGGTGTAAGTACTGAACCTGTGAAGGTAGAACCCGGTTCATATTCAGGATATTTCAACACAGACGATCTTTTTGTTGAGAACAATTTTGAGGTAACTATTCCATATGACGGAACTTTGTATCTTTCGACTTCTCCTGACAGAAATACTACATCTTTCGACATTGATACAGTCATAACGGTATTTAAGGACAGCGTTCAGATTGCAGAAAATGACGATATGATCGATTTTCTCAATTATAACAAGTACAGTCGACTTGCTATAGAAGTTAAAAAAGGTGAGAATTATACTGTCAGGGTTAAACCGTTTATGACAGAAAGTTCCAACATTCCCTCGATGAACATTAAGGGGAACTATATTCTTGACATAATAATTAAGTGAATATATCTTTTCCAAGCAGTATTTTTTTTAAGCTCAGGAGGAATTAATGAGAAAATTAATGTTGGCGTTTTTTGCTGTAATTCTTGTTTTCACAGCATGTAACAAAGAAAAAGCTATTCAGGATCAAGTAGATGAATTTATTCAGCAATACCTTTATACTGTCAGAGATGCTCTTGAGGGGACAAAAGGTTCCATCAAAGATGTGTATGACAATTATCTTTCAACAAAAATGAAAGAAGCTTTGACATATGAAGAATTCAAAGACTGGATGACAGAAAAATATAAAGGAAAGATCGGCAGTGAAATAAGAACAGCAAAAGCAGCATTGGTTGTTGATAAGCAGACTGGCGATTTTATTGAAGCAACAGGCCAGACATCAAATGTTGGTCGTATGGCGAATGTCATGAATCAGGATGAATCGCTTATTTTTATAGTCAGGGTAGTGAAAGAGAACGGAGTTTTCAAGGTTGAGCTTCAGGATGTAATGGCTACTATCGGCGAGCAGAAAGCTGAGCAGGAAAGACTTAACAGCCTTCTTAGAGAATACAAAGGGCTTATAAAGATCGACGAAATCGTCGGTATGAAGATCACAGACCGTCCCGGCATGGCACAGCTTGTAGGAACTATTCTTAACGGCAGTTCAGACCTTGACATGGTAAGAGTCGGAATCAGAGTTAAGTTCAGAGATTCAAATGGTGATGCTATTTTTGCGACTGATTTTTTTCCGGTTGTTGACATGAGATTCGAAGGACTCAGGACATCGCTTCTTCCAAACAGTGTCAAAGTGTTCAAGACTGTTGTGAAAGACATTCCTGACAACTGGGATCCTAATCAGCCTCTTTCATTCAGCTTCTATCTTATTGATGGAAAAACAATCACTCCTGAAGAGCTTATTGCTGAAAATAAGGAAAGAGATAAACTTAAAAAGCTTATTGAAGATACCAAAAAGGCTGACGAAGAAGCAAGGAAGCAGCAGAAAGAGATATGGGAAAGAGAAAAAGCTCTCATGGACAAGATCAAAGAACTTCAGAATCAGAGCAAATAGTCTGTTCGTTGATCTCATTAGTTTTTGTTAGAATAATTGGTGGGTTATGTTGAAAATGTCACATTTATTTGACTTGAAAAAGGTTTTGTGTTACAAAGCCGTCGCTTTTGCAGCTCTTTTACTTTTGAGCTATGGACTCAGTGCAACGGATCTGAACTTGAAGTATCTGCCGAACCAGGCCGTAAAGGTGGGTGACGGAAAGTATCAACTTGCTAAGGATTTTGATACTTCGGTTAAGCAGATTCGAACTCTTTTTGCGGGAGATGCCAATATTAAGGAAGACCTTCATGTAAATGAGGAGGACTTCCGGGTACAGGTATTTTATAACCTCAAACAGTCGGCCCCTTGGCATAAAATCTATGTCATCTCGTGGGACGATAAAGTGTTTGCGAGAGTCTTTAAATAGCACGAGGGTCCCGGATCGTCCAATGGCAGGACTATGGGTTCTGGCTCCATCAATTAAGGTTCGAATCCTTATCCGGGATCCAAATTTTTATGACCCCATCGTCTAGTGGTTAGGACGGCGGCCTCTCACGCCGTTAACGGGGGTTCGAATCCCCCTGGGGTCGCCAATGATTCCGTGAGAGATTTCAGGCAGTTAGCAGTAAAATCCGAGTAAAATCTAAATAATTGGATTGATCAAATTTACATATTTTTACCCGCTATTTCGTTGTTAAGTCACTACACTTTTCACTACACCGTTTTTATCTTTTTTATAGTGTAAGAAAATTCCGGCAATTATCTTTATATTTTGCGGTGCTTTGTTGCCATTTCCTTTTGATTCTGAATCCCTATTTGATTTTGTAAGTGCAATATAATTAACACAAAATTGACTAAACGATCCTTTATAATAAAATGATATGGAGTTCAACAGTAAACTTTTTTGATCGTTTTTTCGGAGAGAAAAATGAAGAAGATTATTTTATTAATTTTATTGGTTCTTTTTATTTTTTCCCCATTATTCGGTGAAGATCATGTTCCCTATTATTTAGATCAAATTGAAAACAAATTTGTAGAACCCACCCTTACCACAATAGACAAGAGAAGAGAGACATACTATGTTTTAATTAATTCTTCTGATAATGCAGATGTGTTATTAATGGCAAAAAATTACTATGAACTTATTGGCAAAATGAATGAT
>DAOQAY010000112.1:0-9575 GCA_035354435.1 bacterium | reverse complement strand
ACAGGTCACACCAATTGTTTAGAATTTTCTGTCCAGAAAAACTTGACCATTACCAACACTATCTGGAACTTTGTTGATTGTTGTCGCCATTCCCATAGAAAAATATCCGCCTACCACATGAGTTTTTTCTTTTTTCTCTGCTGCTGTAAGCGAAGTTGATAAAAAAGTTACTGCAATGATTAAAAGAACTAATGATTTCAGATTCATTTTCATAATTTCCCTCTTAAACCAGTTAAATAAATAACATTCAATTTCAATAACTCAATGAAACAGAATATATCAAATGTTTTTCTCAAAAGTATTAGTGAAACAATATAGAAATAGATTTTAATTGTCAATTAAAAAAGAGATAAAGTATGATAATATTGAAAAATTTGTCGGCAATCGCCTACAGACAAAAAAGCCTGTGTGACTAATACTTCCCAGCATGAGTATTCGATTAAAATTCGGAAATAGACTGAAGATCGTCAGAAAGTTCAGAAAAATGAGTCAGGATGCCGTCAGTCTTGCTTCCGGTGTTGATAGAAGTTATATTTCTGAAATTGAGAACGGCAAGGCATCACCAACGATAGATGTGGTTGATAAGATCGCAAAAGCCCTTGATGTAGCACCGGACGAACTTCTCAATGGTTCAGTCGCCGATCCGGAAAGATCATACAACGGCAAAGAACTTAAATCATAGAAATTTCAATTTGTAATCCCTTGAATTCTTGTGTATTATCCTGAAGCATTTGATGTCGAGGAAGTGTATGACTGAACTTTTATCTCCTGCCGGTTCGTTTGAATCGGCGATTGCGGCTTTTAATGGCGGTGCCGATGCGGTATATCTGGGACTTAGCGATTTTTCGGCAAGAAAGGCGGCACGCAATTTTTCAAGAGATGAGCTGCTCCGGCTTAAGAGTGCGGCAGTTGAACAGGGCAAAAAGATATTTGTCACGCTGAATACTGTCATAAAAGAATCAGAGTTTTTACAAGTGCTTGAAACTGCTGCTTTTTTAAATGAAATTGAGATTGATGCTGTAATTTTGCAGGATATCGGATTTGCTTCTGCATTGCATGAAATGTTTCCGGAACTGATTCTCCATGCTTCGACACAGATGGCGGTCCATACTGTGGAAGGAGTTGAAAATATTAAGAGAATAGGTTTTAAAAGAGTTGTCCTGAGCCGTGAAGTTCCGCTGGAAAAGATAATTGAAATAAAAAAAGCGGTTCCTGATATGGAAATTGAAGTATTCATCCACGGAGCGTTGTGCTATTCATTTTCAGGACTATGTCTGGCAAGCGGAATGATACTTGGAAGAAGCGGAAACCGCGGTGAATGTGCCCAGTTATGCAGAAGCTATTACGAAATGGATGGTGTTGACGGATATTATTTTTCCTGCAACGACCTTGCATTGAAAGACAGGGTTAAACTGCTGGTAGAAGCCGGAGTAGATTCGCTGAAAATTGAAGGAAGGATGAAGTCTCCGCAATATGTCAGCAATACTGCAAAACTTTATCGTGAAATTCTTGACGGAAGGGATTTTAGTGAAAGTCATCAAAAAAGCAGAATATGTTTCGGAAGATCTGAGACCACTGGATATTTTAACAGTTTTTCTGGAGTTGAGCTTGTTGGAAACCGTTATCCGGGGCATCGGGGAATTAAAATAGGAAAATGCGAAAAAGTTGAACATGGGCGGTTTCTCATAAAAACAAATCACCGTATCGGAATAAGGGACGGAATAATGTTTTTCAGGAATGGAAATGAAAAAGATCCTGCAAACTGCTCAATAGAAGAGCTGTTTTCGCCTTCTGGTAAAAATCTGTTTGTTGTTGCATCAGGTGAAAGAGTCTTCATAAAAACAGAGTTTCTACCTCAGACCGGTGATGAAGTTTATCTCACCAGTTCCCGTGAACTTGATATGAAAAAAGTTAATCCGGGGAGTTTCCCGCTGTGGAAAAAGAAAATAGATCTTAAAATCTCTCTTGAAGATAACTTGCTGAAAATTGTTTCAGATGATTTTGAATTTTGTGAAAACACTGTGACTGAAAAGTCCGAAAATGAGCTGAGTTTTATCAATAAATTCGAGCAGATAATGATATCTTCCGGAGATTTTAAATATTGCGCGGGAAGTGTGAAATTTGACAGGAACTGTGAAAACATTTTTATTCAGCCGGCAGTTTTAAAAAAGATAAGAACTCGATTTTACGAAGAGTATTCGAGATCAGTTCAGGATAAAATTCAAAAAGCGATTGACAGTTTTATGAATACTGACACACCTGAACCTCCTGAGATTTCTGAAATTTTTAAAAACAGGGCACAGCTTTCACCTCATTCCGAAATTTCATTTGTAATGGAAAATGACGATCTTAATACGGTTATTCCGCTTGTTCCTGTTATGAAAAATAGTTTCGGATATCTGAATAAGGTGGCTGAATTTATTAAAGAAAACCCTGAAAAAAAGTTTCTCGTCGGAATTTCCAATATCGGGCATTTCGGTCTTGCCGATATGTTGAAAAAATCCAATAATGTTGAATTCTTTATCGATTTCCCCATTTATATTGCAAACAGATTCACATGGTCATATCTTAAAAAAGTCATAGGCGAGAGGCTGATATTCGGATATCACTGGATCGAAGACAGAGCGAGTTCGCAGCTTGATAACTTCAATCCGCCGCTATTCATCAGCGCAGGGTGTTTTGAAAAAGCAAACAATCTGAATAGTTGCATAAACTGCTCAAAAACATTTCCAGCACGGAAACTTACAAATATGGGAAGGAATTTCAAAGTTGTGACAAAAAACTGTCTTACATTTGTTTTCAAGGAGGTTTTATGAAAGTCCGGTCCGTTATTTTTGATCTTGACGGCACACTGCTCAATACTCTCGATATGATAATGAAATGCAATAATGAGATATTCAGAAAACACGGATATCAGCAAAAAAATTATGCGCAGTACAGGACATTCGTCGGTGACGGCATGTTTAACCTGATGAAAAAAGCACTGCCGGTGGGCACGGATGAACAGACAATGAAAAAGCTCATAGAAGAAGTGCTCGAACTTTACAACAGCACAGGAGTCGAGTCCATTCCGCCTTATGAAGGTATAATTGAACTTCTTGATGAGCTTGTAAAAAGAGAAATAAAAATCTCAATTCTCACAAATAAAGAGCACAAATACGCTGTTTTGAATGCAGAAACGATCTTTAGCAAATATCATTTTGAAGCTATTATCGGAGACAGACCCGGCAGACCGCTTAAACCCGCTCCGGACGGAGTTTTTGAGATCTCCAGAATAACAGGAGTCCCATTGAACGAAACGATCTTTGTCGGTGATATGATGGCCGATATCCTCACCGGAAAAAATGCCGGAATATTCACAGTGAGCTGTCTGTGGGGTTTCGGGAACAGAGAAGACCTCGAAAAACATAATCCTGACATGCTTATAAGTCATCCGCTTGAAATTATTGGAATATTAAGCTGAGGTCTTAAGCTTTTTTATCTATCTCATCCATGTATTAGCTCGGGATTTTTCCTGCCATTTTAAGAATGTTAATTCGGTGTTTTCATACACTTAACTCAGTTGTAAACGGCGGATAGCAACATGTTGTAACAGTTAAATCAAGAGGTCTGATTCAGTAATATTTTTTACTGTTGCATCATGTAAAAAAAGAAATATAATCAGCCTGTTTTATATATATAAGATAGTGGAGATGGGGATGTTACTAAGAATTTTCAGTTCAATGGTACTGTTTGTTTTCATGTTGGTTTCCTGCGAAGAAGCTATAAACACAAAAAGCAAACCGAAAAGTGATAGTGATGCTGTTTCTATAGTTGATGAAGACTCGGCGAATGATGATTCAACTCAGAACGATGGTTCAACTCAGAATGATAGCGAAGTGACGACAGATGATGATTCAATATTGTCTGATGAAGATATTCCTGAAGGTTGCGGAAACGGAACTATTGATGGTTTTGAAGTTTGTGACGGCGGGACAATTGACTGTGTTGATATTAACAGTTCAATCTACAGCGGTGGAAAGGCTAAATGCGAAAATAACTGCGGCGGGTGGGATACAGCTACCTGTGAGACGATCGGGCAGGATGAATGTACAGCAGGAACAAAACAGTGTTACGGTGCATATCAGTATCAGGTCTGCGATGATTTTGATGACGACGGTTTTACAGAATGGGGCGAACCTGCAACATGCAGTAACAGTGGCACATGTTCCGGAAACGGCATTTGCAGTAATGACTGTTATTCCCACAACTATTACCAGTGCTACAACGGCAATGTGTACTGGTATGATTCATGCGGCAGTCTTGAAGAGATGAAGCAGTCATGCGGATCCAGCGGATATGTCGGAAGTAAATACTGTTCAAACAGCTATGTTTATCAGGATTACAAAACAGTAAGTTGCAATAACGGTTATGACAGTTGCAGCGAGAGTACTGAATCAGTTTACCTTGAGACCTGTTCTAACGGCTGTACATCAGGTTCATGTAATTCAGCACCTTATTGTGGAGATACAATAACTAACGGCAGTGAAGTCTGCGATGGCAATACTACAACATGTTCGTATGTTCTGGGAAGTTCTTACACCGGAACAGCCTACTGTAACGGTTATTGTGACGGATGGGATACGAGCTACTGCACTTCTTCAACAATAGCGCCGCCTTCGACTGTATCAGCATCTGACGGAACTTATGCAGGATATGTCTATGTCAGCTGGAGCACTGTTACAAATGCTACAGATTATTATGTCTATCGTTCCGATTCTTCAACAGGAACTTACTCATATATCGGAGATTCAGGCGGTTCTACTTATTACTATGACTATGCACCATACGCAAGCACTTATTATTATTACAAAATTGTTTCATATAGTTCAACTCTTGGCACAAGTGCATATAGTAATTATGATGCCGGTTGGTTTCAATAATTCAAGGGGAGAAAATAATGAATTTTAAGTTTCATTGAAGCTACTTCAAATACTACTGTTTTTGAGTTTCTTTCGGAACAACTCCCGGAGGAACAGCAGTGACGGATTCCTATCCGCTACTTTCAACAATTTCAGGTGTCAGCAAAGGGCTTGCAACCTACAATACGACATTCGATACAGAAAGCAGTGTGCAGCGGCAAATTTCAAGGGGAGGTATGTTCAGGCTGCGGACAATGCTGTTGTCACGGATTTTAAAGTTCATCTAATGTATATCACAAGTTATCTGAACTGATTTGTGAAAATCACTGTGAATTCTTAGTGTTCAATATCTTATAGTTCTGATATGAGATCCATTTTCTTATAATGTCTTTGTATCTGGCTGTTTCAATCTTCTTTTCTTCTGACAAATTGTTTTTTTCAAGAGGATCGGAATTAAGATCAAAAAAATAATCTTTACCGGATAAAAGATCATAAAAATATTTGTAGTTTCCATCAACAACGCCGTTCATCGTAATTGCAGATCTCGAAAATATGAGATTCGGTTTTTCAACAAAGTTTTCTCCCAAAAGATTTTGTCCTTCCCATGAAGAAGAGGACTTAATACCTGCGAGATAAAAAAGAGTCGGAGCAATATCAATGTTTGAAGCAGTTCTCGGATCAATCATTTTTTTATTCAGATCAGGTACAATAATCAGCAAAGGATTATGAATGTTTTCTTCCCATATGTTGCCGTCGTGAGTATAGCTGTCGTGTTCTCCGAACGCTTCGCCGTGGTCTGATGAAAATATAACGATAGTGTTTTTATCGTATCCGTTTTCAGCTAGAAAATTATTGATATCTTTAAATATTGAATTCAGATATTTAAGTGTTTCATAGTAGCGCTCAAGTGGTGGCAGATTGCTGATATCTCTGTCTGGCAGACGGTATGGCGCATGACTCCAGAATGCAAAATATAAGGCGAAAAACGGTTCCGGCTTATTATTTGTGATAAACTCTTTAAGAGATTTTACTACAATTTCTTCTTCAACTGCCTGAGAAAACTGAGTTGCCGTTTTTGAAAACTTCAAAAAATCAAAGAAGTCCATTTTCTTATCAAAGTCATTCATAAGTTTTGCCTGATGAAGATTGTCGTAAGAAAATATTGATGATGTGAAAAATCCGGTTCTATATCCGTTCTTTTTAAAATTTTTCAAGATGGAATCACATTCAAAAGAAGGTTTGTATTTGGTTATTGTTTCGTATCCTGCATCAGGATATATTCCACACAGAGAAGAGATCAGGCTTCTGCTAGTTGCGGGAAAAATAGTTCTGAAATTGGAAAATGAAATGCCATGTTCTGCCATTATGGATAATTCCGACAGCGGAGACCCGGTATTTCCTGACATCGGAGTATGTTTGTAGGCGAGTGATTCAGTAAGAATGAAAAGTATGTTCGGTTTATATGGCAGTGGAGACACTTTTTCATCAAAAATTCCTTTCCCGGTTCCAAATATCAATTTTTGAGGCGGGGTAAAGTCTGTATCTTCATCATATTGCTGAACAACCTCTTCTTTGGCAATTCCAGTTATAGTTGAAAATATCAGCATTGTGGAGGGATCAGAAGCCAGCCAGCCTTCCTGCCCTGCGTTGAGAACTTGAAATATCTGTGTTGTGAGAAGTGCTGCCCCCAAAATAATGATTATTGTAACCGTTTTTATTGATTCTATCCATTCCCTTATTCTTTTTATGTCAAGGATAAATAAAGTTGTTAAGATGGTTGAAATAACTAGAAATGTTGCAAAAAAGATATTGAAAGATCCCAGAATATAGTTGGAAATTTCTCTTGTGCCGGCTCCGTTGAATTTTAAAAGTCCAAAGTTCAGAAATGTTTTAAAATAGCTGTGAATTATAAAATTTGTTATCAGCAGAAAAACAGTTACAACACCAGCTATCAGAAAAGTTTTTCTCTGAAATCTTTCCGGTATTATTCTGGATACAAAAAGTGAAAACAGAAACAGGTAAACAATATCTTCACTTGCAAAGATTAAAGAAATAGGAGGAGTCATAAAGCTGATAGCACTGTATCCGTCCAGAAAGATCATTTGCAACGCAAGCAGTGATTTAAAAAAAACATAATAAACTGATGAAAAAATGAAAAACAGTTTTGATTCTGAAGACAGAGTCGCAAACTGTATTATTTTTTTAAAATCTCTTTTCAATTGATTTTCTCCTGATTGTTAACATCACCGGAAAGAATACCAGAGCAACAACAGTTACAGCAGCAATTCCAATTGATGACATCGTTCCGATTGATTTTATGCCCAGATGACTTGCAAATATCTGACTCGCAAATCCGGTGAGTGTTGTCAAAGATGAAAAAAATACTGCCCCCCCTGTCATTTGAAGAGATATTGGCATCTTCTCCGCTCCATCAGTCTTATATCTGTGAAAAATATGGATACTGCTGTCGACACCTATTCCGACGACTGTAGGAACAACAATAAGGTTAAACAGATTAAAGGGGATCCCTGCCAGATAAGCCCATCCGATCATCCACATTATTCCGGTAATGAGCGGAATAAGAATAAGTAAAGAAGATTTTAATGACCTGAACATAATTAAAAGTGTTAAGAATACAGCAATCAAAGAAAAAAAGATTGCCAGCGGAACTTCTTTTTCTATTACATTTTTAATATCGGCAAGAAGAAAATAAGTTCCGATATTTTTATAATCTTTAAGCTCTCCTTTTATTGTGCCGAAATCTTCTTTTAAGCTGAGAACAGTAATTATGTTTTTCTTATTTCCGCTGAAAGTCATCTTAACGACTTTTCCAAAACTGCCGTCCTTTTCTCTGGTTTTGTCTTTTATCCATTCAGGTAGTTTTTCAATTTCAATAGCGTCTTTAACAGACAATACCGGGAATATTTCTTTTTCAATTTTATTTTTCGTAGCATCCGGGAAAAGGTTTATTTTTCTTTCGATCAGTCTTTTGGTGTTTTTTATTATTCTGAGTTTTTGCTCCTGATCATCAGGAACAAAGCTGAAAACAGATAAAACCATTCTGGGAAATTCATGCGGATGTTCTTTACTGATCAATTTCTGAACAGCAATGTGCGCATCTTTGGTTTCTTCAAGACTGTCTGTGAGAATATAATTTGGAACAGTTCTATCTATCTCACTTCTTCCCTCTTTTTTCATCATAGTTCTGTATTTTGCATAAAGCGTGGAATCTCTTTCTTTTACTGGATAAGAAAGATTGCCCATGTCGTATTCAAACTTGATAAAGAAAGTGCTGGTGATGGATAACACAATGAGTATCAACGCAGTTATCATTATAGTTTTCGGGAAACGGCTCAACTTATTAAAGATATCAGAAAGGATCAGAAGTCTTCTCGGAGTTTTGGTTATAGGTCTTATTTTTTCAAAAATGGTAATAAATGCAGGGAATAATAAAATGATAGTGATTAAAGAAGTCACTACTCCTATCCCTGCAACTATTCCGAAGTCGGAAAAACCTTTAAATTCAACAAAATAAAGAGAGAAAAATGCAATAGCTGTTGTTAAAGCTCCAGATATAATTGACGAAAGTACTCTGTTGTAAGTAACAGTCATTGATTCTGGAACGGACTTGCCTTTTGCCCGTTCTTCACTGTATCTTGAAAGGAGATGTATTGCAAAATCAATTCCAAGCCCGTAAAGCATTGCAAAACTGAAAGCTGATATCAAAGAAAATTCTTTTACAATAAGCAGTGAAGAGGTAATTGCTGAAATTATTCCGAATGATAGCGGAATAAGGATAATAAAAAGAGATGAGAAAGTTTTAAAATAAAAGATGATTGTCAAAGCAAGCAGGAACACACACAAACCGACAGTTGAGAACAGGTCGTTCTGAACAACATTTTTCTGTTTCAGTTTGCTTTTATAGTCTCCGCCGGTTTCTACTGTGACCCCATATTTTGATGGGTCTATTCTTTTTACTATATTATCAACAACACGGATTACTTCTTCGGTTTCTTTCATATCAAGGGAACTGGAAACATCGGGGTGGATTTTTATTTCCATCATCGTTCCGTCAGATGTGGAAAAGTATTTTTGAATTCTGTAAGCATCCCGCTCTTTTTTTATTCTGTCAGAAATTTTATCAAGCTCTTTTTCAAGACTGTCGGACTTATCGGATTTGCCGGACTTGTCTGACAGTTCTGAAAGGGTCAGACTTTTTTCAACTTCGGCCGAAATAAGCTTCTGGACTTTAGTTTCTATTTTTTCCAAATCTTCAAGAGGCAGAAAAAGCATTGCTCTGTCTTCAAGGTAGGAAACATTCTGCTCAAATTCAACAAACCGGATGATATTTTCTTTCTCAAGCTCAGGGACAAGTGCTTTGAAAAACTCAATATTACTATCAATTGAAGAAGCCTTGCTCACAACGGAAAGTGTATCGGTGCTTCCAATCCTGCCGCTCAATTCCTTTAGATCAAGAACTGCCTGATTATTTCCATCAAAAAGTGCTTCCAGATCCGAGTTTATAGAAAAGTGGTTTTTCAGATATACCAATTCCACAGTCAGGATCAGCAATAGAAAAAAAATCACCAAAGGACTGTTTTTATAACTGAACTGGATGTATTTTTCAAAAAACTTTTTCATTTTCTTAACCTCCTTGTTAAAAATTATATCATA
>DAOQAY010000111.1:0-9688 GCA_035354435.1 bacterium | reverse complement strand
CCTTTTGCCTTTGCTTCAGCGATAAATGCGGGCGTTGACCGGTAGATAACCTTTTTATTGGCTTCAGGAAAGTGTTTTGCCGCAGCTGAACTTTTGAACAGAAGCTCTCCTTCGACATTTTTCACATCAACAACAAAAGTGTTGATCTGACCGTTTGCCGCCATGTTGAAAAACCGGTTGATATTGCCTTTTGTAGCGGAATAGACAGTTATGTATACACCCTTGGTCTTCACCGGAGGATTGTTTTCATACCCTTTTGTCTTATTCTGAGGTTCAAGATCGACAGCCGTGATAACGATAAAGCAGAATAGCATTGCAAAAAACAGAGCGGTTTTTAATATTTTCAATTTTAACCCCGGGTACATTAAAGTTGTACACACCAGACATCAGATGAATAGGAATTATCGACCATCGTTCCGCCGATTATACAGAGCTTCGAATCGCTGGCAGCAGCGGCATGAGAACTTCTTGCTGTAAAACCTGTTTCGCCAGTTACCTGAATAAAGTTCAATCCATCCGTGCTTGTCCAGACATCATTTAATCTTGTCGTAAGATTGTTTCCGCCGATAAGATAAAGAGTGTTATTGATATTGATCATTGGAGCAAAAGCCCTTGCTGTGAAAGCACCGGTTGCAACATCCCATTTTTCGCCATCGGCAGTATAATAAATGCTGTTCGTTGTTGCTGTCTGGGCTGAATCTATGCCGCCTGCAAGATACATGGTTCCATTAAGAAATGCATATCCGAAACTTCCATCACCGCCATAAGAGGGTGTCGGCAGTACCGTCCAGCCTGTTGAATCCCTTGAATAGGCAGAAGGTGTTCCAAAATATGGTGCAGTGCCGAAAACGAAAAGTTTTGTTCCGTTTGAAATAACAGCGGCATTAGATCCGGCAAGCAGACCTCCTTCAGGTACAACATCAGTTTCCCAGTCTGTACCGTTGCTTGTGAACCATACATCGGTAAGTTCTGTTCCGTTGCCGTCCCTTCCTCCGATAACCCACAGTTTGTTGTCGTGAACTACGCATCTATGCCTGTTTCTGGCACCGATTGCGGCTGTTTCTGTTACAAGAGACCATGTTTTGCCGTCTGTTGAAGTCCATACATCTGCCACGGTTTTTTCTTCTACACCATCAAAAGCAGTACCGCCGATAACATAAAATTTATTCTTGAAAAATGCTGCGCAGTGACTTGCTCTCGGGTTGAATTGAGCTTGGTTTGATTCGCCTTTTGTCCAGTCGATGCCGGGGGCCTTTTCTTCGCATGTTATTGTATCCCATCCCGAGCAGTCATCAAGGCAGTATGCTTTTCCGCCTGAAAAACTGTCAGAATCAATGTCAGCACAGAGATCAAGAGATCCGTCACACAGTTCAGATCCTTCAACAATGTCATTTCCGCAGACAGCTTTGCCTTTTTTGCAGTCAGCAAGGTTCCAGCCGTCACATGTTGTGTTGCAGTCAGCAGTTCCGAGATAATATTCAGGGTCGATATCATAACATTTTTTCGAATCGGAATCGCAGACTTCAGCACCTTCGATTATGCTGTTCCCGCAGACGGTTTCTATCTCTTCACAGGTAAGTGTGTCCCAGCCAGAACAGTCTTCAATGCATGCCGCCTTGCCGCCTTTGAACAAAGTACTGTCGATCTCTACACAGTTTTTAACTCCGCCGTCACAGGTCTCAGGACCTTCAACAACTTCATTTCCGCATTCATGTGCAACTTCTTCACATGTTATTGTATCGTAACCGCTGCAATCCTCTTTACATTTCGCTTTGCCTGACAGATAAAGGAGATTGTCAATGTCCGTGCAGTTCAAAATATCCCCGTCACAAACCTCGCCTGTATCAAGCTGACCATTTCCGCAGGTTGCAGGAATGGAATCATCGTCAGTTACCGCAGTATCATCATCGGCATTAGTATCATTGTCACTATGTGTGCTTTTTTTTGCATCACCGCAGGCGGTAAATACTGCAAATAATAAAATCACAAGGACGGTCCTTAAAAACATGAGATCACTCCTTATATTTATGTTTAAGATCTAAAACCTTCCAAGCTGGGCATCACCGTCAGCACAGGAAATGTTCATCAGATTTCCGAGAACGATCTTGGCGGTGCATGTGTAAATGAGATAGAAATTAAGATCATAATTGGCAGCCGATGTTTGTGCAAAACTGTTGAATGTGTCAGATCCGTCTTTTAATATTTTTCCGTTACATCCGTCTGTCGGAACAAATTCGTATACTTCATCCTGATTGAATGTAACTGCCGAAAGACCTGAGAACCAGACTTTCCATTCTCCTGCAATTTCGGTGCATTCATTGTAATAAGGAGGTCTGCATTCATTGTCAAGGCAGTACCAGCCTTCGTCACACATTGCGTCAAGAAGACACCAGTTTGCATTTATCGGAACGCATTCGTTGTACACACCGTTGTTTTCACATTTCAGTCTTGAATCGTTGCAATCTGCATCCTGATAGCACTGATTTCTTGATTTACAGACTCCGGCAAGTCCGAGCTGAAGATCACAGTATTCACTAAGTTCGCAAGCGGCATCATTCGTACAGAAACCGCCGCCGGCAAGTTTGCAGACAGTCCAGTTTCCTTCTACTATGCAGGCAGAAAGGGCGTTGCAGTCTTCATCACTTACACACTCGCTTGCATAGACACACTCATTTTCAGGAGTTTTGATTTCGCACTTATAACCGAATTTACAGTCAGTATCCAGTTCACAGGGGCTTGTGTCAACACACTGGTAATATTCATCCTGCAGAATACATTCATATTTTTCTGGACACTGGCTGTCATCGGAACAGATATTTTTCGATCGGCAGATCTTCAAAATGGCATCGGTCTGGCAGAATTCACCTACACCGCAGTCTTCATCTGTTGTGCAGAATTTCGGAGATGTGTTCGTGGCGCATTCTTTCCAGTGTTCTTTGACAACACAAGTCTGCATGTTTGTACAATCGTAGTCATTATCACAAGTTCCAAATTTAATGCAGTTATTGGGATCGGCAAAAGTATCGCACACATACTGCCAGGCACAATCAGTGTTTATCTGGCAGAGATCAACAGGGACATAGTTGTCTGCATCCTCGACCTCATTGTCAATTTCAGGAGTTTCGTTGTCATCAAGTATGGTGTTATCAGGTATGACATCATCAGAAATTTCTGTGTCTGAGTCCTGAGAGTCAATTTCAGGAGTGACGATATTGTCTGCATCTTTATCAACGCCATCATTTTGATCAATATCCACATCATTTTCCGCAATCTTGTCGTCATCTTGTATGGTGCCCCGCCTGCTTTTTGATTCTTCACAAGCAGTTAAAATCACTATAAAAACAATGATAAGCGCTGAAAACGACACACCTTTTTGCATTTTTTTCTCCAATATTAACACACGAATCTGAGTAATTTTACTTACCCTGATGAAATTGACAATCATTTTCGCACTTTTTTTTGATTGCCATTATTTTATGATTAAATATAATAATGCTGGCGAGGCAACTATAGTTTTGTTAGAGTTTTTAAGTGAGGGAAGGTCATGAGAGTGAAGGTGTATGTATTGATTGTTGCTGCTGTATTTATTGTTTTTTTATCTGCATGCGGTTCGGATGATGCTAAAATTCAACAGACAGATTCTCAGAACTTTTCTGACAGCGACAGCGAAATGGTGCTTCCTGACAGTTCAAATACAGATCTGGACACAGGTATTTCTGATGCAGATGACAATTCTGACACAGGCGATATTGATCCGAATGATCTGTGGAACGATCTTGATGAAGACGGGGACGGTATTCCCAACGGAATAGAAGGCAAGGAAGATACAGACGGTGACGGTATTCCGGATTACAAAGACGATGATTCTGACGGTGACGGTATTCCGGATTCGACCGAAACACCTAACGGCGTGGCAGTTGACACCGATAATGACGGCATTCCTGATTATAAAGATCAAGACAGCGATGGAGACGGTATTCCCGACTCGGAAGAAGGGTTGAATGATTTTGACGGTGACGGAATACCCAATTACCGTGATTCCGACAGCGATGATGACGGATTGTTTGATAATATCGAGTGTCCGGAAATGCCGTGTGTTGATACTGATGGTGACGGTATGGCTGATTATATCGACACAGACAGTGATGATGATGGCATTCCTGATCTTTATGAAGGTGTCGGTGATGAAGATAAAGACGGTATTCCGAATTTTCTTGATTCTGACAGCGATGGTGACGGCATTCTTGATTACGATGAAAATGAAGAAAATATCCCTCCACTTGACAGTGATAACGACGGCAAACCTGATTTTTTCGACAGCGACAGTGATAATGACGGACTGAGCGATCATCAGGAGGTTGAATTCGGAAGCGATTCCAAGATCAAGGATACTGACGGCGACGGAACAGATGATTTCACCGAGTTCGTTTTTGGAAGCGACCCGAAAGATCCTCAGAGTAATATTCCGGAAGATGCATACTACATTATTCTTCCTTATGAAAGCGATCCTGTTGTAAAAAGTCTTGATTTCAGTACAGATATCAAAAAGGTGGATGTTCTTATCATGGTCGATCTTTCCGGTTCAATGTCAGGAGAACATGCAAACTTGAAGAGCGGAATAAAGACGACAATTATTGATGGTGTCAAGGCTGAAATTCCTGACTCGGCGTTTGGTCTTGTGAAATTCGGAACAATTGAAGATCAGGTATATTCAATGGCAAGTTATATAACCACAAATCCGGATACTGTAAAAACTGCAGTGGATGGAATTTCATCATCCAATGGATCAATAGAATATCACAATGAGGCATTATATCAGGCTTCAACAGGTGCAGGAACAAATGAAACAATGGACTGCGTTTCTACAGATACATGGGGCAACTGTGAATCAGGATCAATCTCCATTCCTGCGGCGAACTGTTCAGGAAAAGAAGGAAACATCGGCGGAGCATGTTTCAGAAATGAGGCGCTTCCGATCATGATAATGGCAAGCGATGAATCCTTCAGCGAAGGCGATGCCGGAAGCTGGACATCAGGAACTAGAAAAACAATTGATATAGCTATTAGCGCAATGAACACGATAAACGCAAAATTTATCGGAATCGATTCCGGAGCATCAATGAGCAATTTCAATACAATTTCAGACGGAACAGGTTCGAAGGATGGTTCGGGAAACAGGTTTAATTATACCATCAATGCCGACGGAACAGGCTTTTCGAGCCAGATAGTTACTGCTGTAGTTGAACTGACAAATAACATTCAGATGGATATCACGACAAAGCCCAAACACATTGACAATACTTACGGGGTTCCCGATACAACCAAATTCATAAAAAGTATCACTCCGGACAGCTTTCCTGATGTAAAGCCGGGACAGGCGGTTACATTTGAGGTCACTTTTGAAAATAAAATATATAAAAACGAAACCTATGAAACAAAGATTTTCATTGCTAACATAAATGTTCTCGGTGACGGATCATTTCTTGACAGCAGAGATGTATTTATTGTTGTTCCGGGAAAGGATTATACAGGACCTGAACACTAACTTTTTATATTTAAGATAACTGGAGATCTCCATGAGAACTAATTTTTTTCTGATCCTGATCACACTTGCACTGATGTTTTTTGCATTTTCATGTGACAACAAGGATGCTGGTGACACAGGAAATACAGGAAATACCGGTGATTCAGGCAATACCGGTAATTCGGGAGACACGGGAGATTCAATTCCCGATAACGGCAATACGGGAAATACCGGTGACACTATTCCTGATGATGGAGATACAGGAAATACCGGTGATTCAGGCGATTCCGGTGGAGAGACCTGTGACTGTGCCGGAAAGACATATGAGATCCCTGAACAGTTTGAAGATATTGAAGGCTGGTGCATGGCAGATGAAGACAGTGACGGCATTCCCAATTGTGTGGAAGTTCCGAACGGCATAGCAGTTGACACCGACGAAGACGGAGAAGCTGATTATAAGGACAGTGAAAGTGACGGAGACGGCATTCCCGATTCAGTTGAGTGTTCAGAGCTTCCCTGTAAAGACAGTGATGAAGACGGCTCAGCAGACTACAGGGATTATGACAGTGATGAAGACGGCATACTTGATTCAGAAGAGTGTCCGGAACAGCCTTGTGTTGATTCTGATGGTGACACTATTGCAGATTATATTGATACGGACAGTGACGGAGACGGCATATCAGATCTGTATGAAGGTTCGAAAGATACCGACAAGGATGGAATTTCTAATTTCCGTGATGATGACAGCGATGGAGACGGGATACTTGATTCAGTTGAGAATGGAACGGCTGTGCCTCCGGTTGATACAGATGATGACGGTGCTCCCGATTACCTTGACACAGACAGTGACAATGATGGCTTGACAGATTTCAAAGAATCTCAGATCGGAACAGATCCTAAAAAGACCGATACGGATGGTGACGGAGTTGATGACAATACTGAATTTGCCGCAGGAAGTAATCCGGTAGTTTCTGACCCTGAGTGGTGGGAAGGAAAATATTATGTAATTCTTCCGTACAATGATCCCGCCCATGAGATCAGACCTCTTGATTTTGCAACGGATATCACAAAAGCCGACATACTTTTTCTTATTGATTTGAGCAAATCAATGGAAGGTGAGATAGCAAATTTGAAGTCCGGCATAAACAATACACTTATCGGTTCAATAAAAACCAAGATTCCTGATGTCGGCTTCGGTATAGCGACTTTTGAGGACTTTGAAGATTACCCTGATAAAGGAACAAGGATACAGCAGTTCATCACGACAAATGAAACGACGATCAAGACATCTGTGGGCAATGTAAACTGGAGAGCAGGAGGGTATGAGCCTCATTTAAACGCACTTTATTATGCAGCTACCGGAGAAGCTCATGGAAATGTTGCTGCAATTAACTGTTCTGGCAAAGAAGGAAGTGTCGGTGGTGCATGTTTCAGAAACGGAGCTTTGCCGATATTTATCATGATGACCGATGAAGCGTTCGAGAATTCATACAATCTTGTTAATTATGCACAGACATATACAGCCATGAATGGTATCAATGCGAAATTTATAGGTGTCGATTCATGGAATTCAGGATCTTACGGCTCTACCCCGAAAGATCATTTGAAGACTGTTTCAACAAACACAGGATCTGTGGATGGTACAGGGACACCCTTTTACTATCTTATAAATTCAAATGGTACAGGTTTGTCAGATAATATAGCTGCAGGTGTTCAACATCTGGCATCGAATGTTCCGATGGATGTCAATACCGGTCGTGAGTCAATTTCTAATCCTCAATCTGTAGATGTAACCCAGTTTATAAAAGCTGTAACACCTGTAAAAAGAGTGCTTAGCGATACAACAGTGGTCACATGTCCTACGGAATGCACAACTGATGCATTCCAGAATGTAAAACCGGGAACCACGGTTACATTTGATATTGATTTTTACAATGATTTCTATGAGCCGACAACAACTGAAAACACTGCTTTCCGTGCCAAAATAAATGTATTCGGCGAAGGATCTCTCGTAGATTTCAGAGAAGTCTATATCATTGTTCCTGGTAAAGATGTAAGCGGTCCGAACGATTAATTATCTCAACTTGCCTTAATTTTTCATTGTGCTAACATTCCCATTATTTTTCTTTACCGGTGTAGAGATGGAAAAGAATTCGCTGATATTTGTTGCAGGTCATAATGGTCTTGTAGGAAACGCAATAGTAAATGAACTCAAAAAGAACGGTTACGGAAATCTTATAATGAGATCTTCCAGCGAACTTGATCTGAGAGATCAGACTCAGGTGGAGTATTTTTTTAATGAAAACAGGCCTGAATTCGTTTTCCTTGCGGCGGCAAAAGTCGGCGGAATAAATGCAAACAACAAATTCCGTGCACAGATGATATATGACAATCTGATGATCCAGACAAATGTTATTCACAATGCCTATAATACCGGCGTACAGAGACTTCTTTTTCTCGGTTCAAGCTGTATTTATCCCAAGTTTGCTCCTCAGCCGATAAAAGAGGAGTATCTTCTCACTTCAGAACTCGAATATACTAATGAACCTTATGCAATTGCAAAAATAGCCGGTCTGAAGATGGTTGAAGCATATAATCTTGAATACGGCACTGATTTTATTAGTGTTATGCCCACAAATCTTTATGGCGAAAACGATAATTTCGATCTTGAAACAGGTCATGTTCTGCCAGCGATGATAAAAAAGTTCCATGATGCAAAAACTGAAGGAAAAAAATTCGTTGACCTCTGGGGAACAGGAACGCCTAAAAGAGAATTTATGTACAGCGGAGATCTTGCAAAAGCTGTAATTAAGCTGATGAACGAAGTTTCAGGCATTAAAACGCACATAAATATAGGAACAGGTACTGATATCACAATAAAAGGACTTGCTGAATTAATTAAAGAAATAACCGGTTTCGAAGGTGAAATAAGGTGGAATTCCGCCATGCCTGACGGGACTCCGAGAAAATTGCTTGATATTTCAAAGATAACTGCTCTCGGATGGACTCCTGAAGTGAGTTTGAAAGATGGAATTACAAAGGTGTATGAGTGGTATAAAGGTCAAAATGAGCGAAAAAACTAAAACGATCTTTCTTTATTCTTTTTTATTTGTAGTCATTCTGTCAAGAATTATTCTTGAAACCGCATATTTTGCACAGAACTATTTTTTCAGCTATTTTGTGACAATTCATCATTTCTGCTGGTATCTTTTCGTGTTTTTCTATTTCAGTATTTGTTGCAGATATATCCTTGGAATGAAAAGGGAATCAGCAAAATATCTCGCGGTTGCAAGTCCAGTAATTTTCATCCCCATAATTTCCGCATATTTAAAGAACGAGAAATTACAGCTTGCATATTTAAAAGGCGATATCGGTGATGTCCTTTTTAATGTTTCCACACTATTTAAATTTCACGAGAAAAACAGCGAATTCTTTCCTGAAATGGTGATCCTTCTTATAATTTTTATCGCCGGATCGTGGTTTATTTCAAAGAGTGTGAAAAGAACGGTGCTTAATGTTCTATTCGGCTTTTACGGAGCGGCGATATTTGCCGGGCTTCATCTTTTTGGTGTCTACCCGAGAACAAAAGCATATTTTAAAATTCATACAGTTTTAAGAAACCACCAGCTTTTAGCGCTGATATATTTTTCTCTGGCAGTTACTTTTTTTGTAATTTATTCATATCCTGAGATCAAAAAAGCTTTTTCAAAAACAAAATTCAAGTATATCGTGCTTTTTGTAACCGGAATATGTCTTTCAATACTTTCATCGAAGTACATATTTGAATTCTTTTATGGCAAAACACCCGAATCCGCTGATAAATTCCTTATGGCATTCCCGTTTGTGATTCTTGCGGTCTCACTATTCCCGATTTTTGGGAAAAGCTCAAACAGCTTCGTTGCCGGAAAATTTTTTCCCGCTGTTTTTTCAATATTGTCTGTTCTCATTATTGCCGGAATATACTTGCAGATGAAATGATCGCCAATTCCACAAATTTCCATTAATTTATGGAGTAACACTCCACAAATTTTGACAAATTTATGGAGTAAATCTTCCAAACTGATAAATTTCTGAATATACTCATCACGAATTTGAACAGAATTTATGAAATGAAAAGATTTTTAAACACAGCGAAAACAGCAGTTGAATCAAAAAACACAAAAA
>DAOQAY010000110.1:0-9747 GCA_035354435.1 bacterium | reverse complement strand
ACACCGACTGAAAAATCCGAGACAGATGACAAAATATCATTCGAGCAGATGGTCGAACTTATCGGTGACAGAGAACTTGCTTTAAAAGTGAAGGAAAGCACAATAGAACTTTTCAGAACATGCAACAATTATGCGGTGAAAAATCTCGGTTTTGAAATAGCGGACGGAAAGGTCGAATACGGGATCATTGATGGAAAGTTAGCTTTGGTAGATGAGACTTTCACCAGCGACAGCACAAGGTTCATTCCCGACAAATCAAAAGAAGTTTTCAGAAAATGGCTTACTGATAACAATCTCAAAAAAGTTGCAGCGGAAATTCCTGATGAGATCGCTTTGATGGTTTCAGACCTCTATAAAAGCCAGTGTGAAAAAATGGGGATCAAAAACTGACAGATATTCGGAGTTGATATGAAATTTAATTACAAAAGCCTTTTAGTATGGCTTGGAATAATAGTTGTAGTCTTTTTTCTGATAAATATTTCACAGCTCACCTCAAAAAAGACAACTCAGGAACTTAACATGACAGAGTTCAGGGCGAAGGTCAAAGCAGGTGAGATAAAGGAAGTTTCAATAGACGGTCTTGAATTCAAAGGAAAGCTCAATAATGACAATGAATTCATAGTTATCGGTCCGAGCGGTGAAAAGACGACGGAATTCCTTTCGGACAACAATGTGCCGACCACTTATGTCAAACCGGATGACGATTCATTTCTACAGTCGCTTCTTGTATCGTGGCTTCCGATGCTTGTGTTCGTACTGCTTTTCATCTTTTTCATGAGGCAGATGCAGGGCGGCAACGGGAAAGCTTTCTCTTTCGGAAAAAGTAAGCACCGTGTAATATCAAAAGACCAGAATCCTATAAGATTCAAGGATGTTGCAGGTGTTGACGAATCGAAAGAAGAGCTGACAGAAGTTGTCGATTTTCTGAAAAGACCGGCACTTTATACAAAAATGGGAGCAAAAATTCCGCACGGCGTGCTTCTTGTGGGGCCTCCCGGAACAGGTAAGACTATGCTTGCCAAAGCTGTCGCAGGTGAAGCTGATGTTCCATTTTTTATAATCAGCGGTTCCGATTTTGTTGAAATGTTCGTCGGAGTAGGAGCAAGCAGGGTGAGAGATCTTTTCAATCATGCCAAGGAAAAGGCTCCGTGTATAATTTTCGTTGATGAGATCGATGCTGTCGGTCGTCAGAGAGGTGCAGGACTCGGCGGCGGTCACGATGAAAGAGAGCAGACACTCAATCAGCTTCTTGTCGAGATGGACGGTTTCGGAAGTGATGCAGGTGTAATAGTCATAGCCGCAACGAACAGAGCGGATGTTCTTGATCCTGCACTGCTGCGTCCCGGCCGTTTTGACAGACAGGTCTATGTTCCGATGCCTGACATCAAAGGAAGAGAGCTTATTCTGAAGGTTCATGCCGAGAAAATAAGGATGGAAGGCGACATTAATTATGTTGATATTGCAAGAGGTACTCCGGGATTTTCCGGTGCCGATCTGGCGAATCTGCTCAATGAAGCCGCTCTTCTTGCCGCATCAAAGACATTGACCGGTGTAACAATGAACGAGATCGAAGAGGCAAGAGATAAGATTCTGATGGGCAAAGAAAGAAAGACCATGGTTCTTACTCCGGATGAAAAAAAGGATACAGCTTATCACGAGGCGGGACATGTTATCGTCGGAATTTATTCACAATATGCAGATCCTATTCATAAAGTTTCAATAATTCCGAGAGGTCACGCACTCGGTGTCACACAGCACCTTCCGGAAAAGGACAAATACAGCTATCACAAGGAAGAGCTTATTGATAAAATTAAGATACTGATGGGCGGAAGAGTTGCTGAAGAACTGTTTATCGGCAGAATAACCACAGGAGCCGGAAACGATATAGAAAGAGCTACTCAGCTTGCAAGGAATATGGTTATGATGTGGGGAATGAGCGAAAATCTCGGTCCGGTTCATTACGGCGAGAATGAACAGGCAGTATTCTTAGGTCGTGAACTTGGAAAGAGAACGCAGGTAAGTGAAGCTACTTCTGAAAAGATAGATGATGAAGTTCAAAAAATAATTGATGAAGCCTATCTGTCGGCAAAGAACATTCTTGATACCCATAGAGATGAAGTTGCAAGACTTGTTGATTCTCTGATGGAACATGAAACTCTTTCAAAAGATGCAATAATGGCAGCTCTCGGCGGGACTGTAACTGATGCACTGTAGATATTTCTTATTTTTATTCGTATTTTTCATTGCGGTTTCCTGTACCACTATGCCTAAAAGGACTATTGATACCACCGGATCATACTCATGGGATAAAGAGTCTTTCGAGTTGAACCCGGAGCATCAGTCCTTCACAGCTGAAGGTGAAGTGACAATGTGGATAGACAATGTCCGCTTCAAAGGTAAGTTCAACGGAGATTACCAGATACTTTCCTCTGCAAGAGACAAATGGAGAATGATCATAACCGGCCCTTTTAATATTTCTGTTGCAACAGTTATAATCAACGGAATGTCGGCACATGTTTTTCATGACGGTATATGGGAAAGCAAACCGTGGCCGGAGATATCGGGCGGGCTTTTTAACGCCGATGTGGACGGAGACATCTTTTCTGTAATACTTGGCGGAAGATTCAATTTTTCTGGAGAGTGTGCTAAAACCGGAGATAATTCAAAGCTTTGCAAGATGAATGAAGTATATTACAGATTCACAGACAGTGAAATTGTCGAAATACTCAGCGGAGATCTGTCAATTATCCGCAAGGACGGTTTATGGAGCGGTGTAAGAAAAGGAAAATACACATTTATTTTTAAAAACAGCAAACTTGAAAGCGGAACTCAGTTTGACGATTCACTTTTCGGACTCCCGAAAGAAGAAAAAGACGCTTTCGACGACATTTAAAAGAATTTTCAATGAAATATTATATTGTAGATTTTGACGGAACAATAACTCTGAAAGACACTCTTGTCGAAGTTTTTGACAAATATTGTGTCAAGGACTGGCTTGTTCCTGAAAATAGAATGTTCAATGGTGAGATATCAAGAACTCAGGCTCTTTTTGAAGAAGTCGATCTGATGAAAGTGACAGAAAAAGAGCTTTGGGATTTTATTTCAAAAAACATCAAGATCCGCAATGGATTCAGCGAGTTTGTTGGAAGAGTTCATAAACATGGCGATAAAATGATGATACTGAGTGGCGGATTCAGGTCGTTCGTTGAGTTTATATTGGGGAAAGAGGGGAGCGGTGTCTCGTGGATAGGGTTGATAATTGCCAATAATATCAAATACTTAGGCGATGGGAAGTGGAAATTTATTCCATGTCCTGACACTCTTCCTCAGTTATGCGGAACATGTCCCAACTGCAAAAGAGCAATGGTGGAAAAGATAATTTGCGAAGGTTATGAAACTGTTTATATCGGTGACGGCGAAACTGATTTCTGTGCTTCAGAACACGCCTCGGAGATATGGGCGACAGGCTCACTTGCACAACGACTTGACAAGAAAGGGGTCAAATATCATCCGTTTGATGATTTCGGTCAGATAAAGTAAATAATTTTCAGTCACTTGAACAAATAATTAAAAAAGGTAGAATATTGGGAATTTTTGTGGAGGTTTGTAATGAAAAAGGGACTCTTTCTGTTATTGATAATGCTTGCGGTTTTAATTTCGGGCTGTGTCGTGAAAAAAGACATAGATTATACAGAAGAATGCGGAACTGAAAATCCCGATCCTACAAAATGCGAACAGTCTTATGTGAATTGTGTAGCTTACAATTATATGAAAGACTGGTATCTGTGGTATGAACACCTTCCAGAGATCAATATAGCAGATTATGCGACTCTCGGTGATATGCTGAGTAAGCTGAAGTATGTTGATGGAGAGACTGTTGTCGACAGATTCAGCTATTCTGTTAAAAAAGTCGATCACGATAATTATTATGCCGGGAAGCGCTACGGAATGGGGACTTCATGGAAAAGGGACGAGGCGAACAGACTGTTTGTTTCACTTGTTTATCCTGAAAGTCCGGCAGGAATTGCCGGTTTGAAAAGAGGTCAGGAAATACTTGAACTTAACGGTTTCACAGTTGCACAGCTTGATGAAAATAAGCTTTATAATCAGGAACATGCGGCTGACGAAGGTTTTATTGCAAAGACTGACTGGGATAATGTATATGATGCTGAAAAACAAGGTGAAGCAGTAGCTATGAAACTGCTTGAGAACGGCACTGATGAGATAAATACAACGGTCTATCTTGACGATTATACAATGAAATCGGTGTTGAAAACTTCGGTTGTTGATAATAATGGAGTGAAAACGGGTTATCTGCACTTTAAAGCTTTTATAACTCCTTCCAAAGACGAACTCAATGAGGCTTTTGTTACCTTTAAAGCTGAGGAAATTCAAGAGCTTGTACTTGATATGAGATATAACGGCGGCGGACTGGTGTCTATTTCTCAGCATTTGATAAATCTGATCGCCGGACCGGCTCTTGAAGGTGAAAAGATAATAAAAATAATGTACAACGACAAGCATTCTGACAGTAACAGCAACTATTTGGGTAAAGTTCTTGAAAATTCAATGAATCTTAAGAAAGTTGCCATTATTGCATCAAGAGGGACTGCCAGCGCATCGGAAATGGTGATAAATTCGCTTGCACCGTTTATTGAAGTATCTGTCATCGGTGATACGACATACGGGAAACCGGTCGGTATGAATGCTCTTGACATCTGTGACCAGACAATAGTTCCGATTACATTTAAAAATGCAAATGCAGTCGATTTCGGTGACTATTATTTCGGAATTCCTGCAACTTGTACGGCCTCAGATGACTATAAACATGATTTCGGAGATGTCGAAGAGGCTTCAATGAAAGAAGCACTTTATTATCTGAAAAATGGCAAGTGTTCAGAAACACTCAAAAACTATGGTGTGAAAGGACCTCTTCTTGAAACGCTTATTCCGTTTGAACTGAAAGGAATGAACAGAATTGATTATACTTTTTAGCTGCCGGATTTGACCATAACCATCTTTCCGGTAGATTCAGCCATTGTTTCGCCATCAAGTGTTATTTTTCCTGTGGCATATACAACTCTTCCTTTCTGAGATTCTACAAATCCTTCTATCAATATTTCTCGGCCTGTCGGGACAGGTTTTCTGAATCTGACGGATATTTCACCGGTAACACCTGATTCATAAACAGTAAAAGCTGCATAAGCCATGATCTCATCAAGAACGGTGCTGATTATTCCGCCATGTACTACTCCAGACCAACCGCAGAATTTATCGTCTATTTTTGTAACCGCCCATGCTTTTTTCAGGTTTTTGTCACTTTTTATTTCCAGTTTCAATCCTGAATCGTTATTTTTTCCGCATACAAAACATCTGAGGTCATCGACGAGTTCCATTTTATCTCCTTAAAAAAACGGTAAGATTTTATTTTATCAGAAATATTTTGTCAAACAGGACTCAGAAAAGGTTTATTAATATTTCCGCTGATTCATATAAAAACTGCTTCCTTTAATTGATTTTGCAATTTTCTTTGTTTCGGCACAGGCATCGTTTACTTGAAGAAAATTTAAAAAGCTGTTTTCGCCAAGGTTGACTCCGGCAAGACTTATTGAAATTATCGGGAAAATTTCCTGATTGCCGAGACGGTTGGTGGACACTATGGATTTGTTTTCGATATCTTTTTTTGAATAAAATGCCGTAATTCCTTTGTCAAATTCAGTGATTATTCTGTCGGATATCTCGTTCATTTTTTCAGAATTGATCACTAAAACAAAATCATCACCGCCTATATGTCCAAAAAAATTGTCAGTAAGTTCAATGGAATTCATAGCTTTTTTAATAATTTCCGAAGTGAAAAGGATAACTTTGTCACCCATTGCAAAGCCGTATTTGTCGTTATATGCCTTGAAATTATCAAGATCTGAATAAATAACGCCCACATCTTCTTTTTTTAAGATAGCGTTTTCAATACGGCTCGAAATTGAGTTGTTGCCGGGAAGTCCCGTTAGGGGATTAGAGTCGAGAGCAATTCCGTATAGAGCTTTAAGTTTTTTTCTGGCTTCAGTTAATCTCAGGTGTGTATTTACTCTTGATATGACTATCTGAGGATTGAAAGGCTTTGTCACATAATCGACAGCACCTATATCGAGTCCTTTGGTAATATCTTCAACATCGCTGTTCCCTGAAATGAATATTATCGGAATATCCTTTGTTTTCTCAATGCTTTTGAGACTTTCACAAACTTCATAACCGTTCATTTCCGGCATAATGATATCCAGAAGTATTAAGTCCGGGAGTTTGTCGCATGCAATTTCAATAGCGGTTTTTCCATCTTGAGCAGAAAATATTCCCCTGTTTTCTTTAAAAAGTGATGTAAGAATCTTAATGTTTTCAATAGAATCATCAACGATCAGTATTTTCTGCCTGTTATCATTGTCAGCAGCCTGTTGAGCTGATATTTCCGGCTCATATTTTAACAAGGGTGCATCTTCATTTGATATCCAGTTCTTTATTGCACTCATTGTTCTATCAGTTTCAATTAAAAGTTTTGCTGAAATATCAGAAGCTTTTTCAACTAAGTCCTCTTTGAGTGCAGATTCAAGATCTTTGGCAAGAATATATATCTGATCAGCGGATATATTTCCTGCAATTCCTTTTAAAGAATGTGCTCTGAACTTAGCATCAGCAAAGTTTCCATCATTCATATTGTCTATGATCTTTTGAGTAATATCAGCATAGTTATTTGAAAAATCTTTTAATATTTCCTTGAAAAGATTAGGATTTTTCAATCTTTTCATTCCATTTTCATAATTTATTCCATAGATCTCTGTCGTGACATTTTTTACACGGCTGATATCAATGTTTTTAAGAAAATGCAGAAGTTCTCTGGCTTTAACAGGTTTAACAAGATTAAATTTAATGCCGAGTTTCTTACATTCATCTCTTAATGTCTGATCATCGGAAGAACTGTGGAGAAGCATGATCGGTATTTTTTCCGGAGAAATAAGGAACTTTTCCCTGATCTTACGAATGGTTTCCAGTCCATCCATATCAGGCATATGATAATCAACGATCATAATATCAAAATCAGCTGATTCTTCGAGCAGTTTTAATGCGTCAATGCCACTGCTGCAACCTGTATATTCAATTCCCCAGTATGCAAAGTTGTGCTCAAGGATAATACGGTTGTTTTTATTGTCATCAATTACCAGTGCCCGTTTTATCTGAAGTGTTTCCTGATATATATTTTCCTGATGCTTATCATAGACAGTTTCAATAGAAAAATAAAAATCAGATCCTTTTCCTGATTCACTTTCAACTTCAATTCTGCCACCCATTTTTTCAGCAAGCCGGTTGGAAATAGTAAGTCCAAGCCCAGTGCCTCCGAATCTTCTGGTTGTACTGCTGTCAGCTTGAGAAAAAGCATTGAAAAGTTTGGTTTTCTGATCTTTACTGATTCCTATACCAGTGTCTCTGACCGAGAATTTGTACCGTCCGTTCCGGCTGTCCAATGGTGAAAAATCGACTTTAAGTTCAACCTCCCCGTCTAATGTGAACTTTATTGCGTTACCCAGCATATTAATAAGGATCTGCTTCAGACGGACCGGGTCGACTTCAGCATATCTCGGCATAGACGGGTCTATGTTAAGAAGCAGCTCAAGTTTTTTCTGATCGGCATGATATTTAATTATATCAGCGGTCTGTTCCATCAATTCGACAATATCGGTATTTATTATTTCAAGTTCCAGTTTGCCGGCCTCGATTTTTGAAAAATCAAGTATGTCATTAATTATGCTCAGAAGAGCTTTTCCGGAAATATTGGCATTTTCAGCATATTGTCTCTGAGCGTTTGTCATCGGTGTTTTTAACAGAAGATCTGTGAATCCTATGACACCGTTAAGCGGTGTTCTGATTTCATGGCTCATATTAGCAAGAAATTCTGATTTGGCCTTGTTTGCTGATTCCGCCTGTTCTTTTGCAACAAGGAGCTGTTCTTCGCCTTTTTTCCTGTCAGTTATATTGATAAAGCTTTCCAGCAGTTTTTCTTTCCCCTCAATCTTAATTGTTTTTACAGTTTTGAGAATTGGAATTTGTGTTCCGTCAGCTTTAATTAATATCTTGTCTGAATTGTCAACTGTCTGATTTTTATCGCAAATAGGACAACTATTCTCCATTGCATGACAAACAAACAAATGACATTTTCTTCCAATGATATTTTTTTCATCATCACCGATCATTTCGGATGCAAACCTGTTCACTATTTCGATCTGCCGGGTATATGGATCTATTATCATAACTCCAACTGAAAGGTTTTCCAGCAATGAACGCTGGAACTGTTCACTTTCTTGAATCTTTTTCTGACTTTCCTTCAGTACTGCTTGAGATATTGTGATAAAAAGCATCAGCATCAGCAGGATTAAAACAATAATGGTCAGCATAACAGGAAGAGCAGACCGTTCTATTATCTCGCTTTTCCAGTCACTGGCATCAACATCCATTCCAATAACAGCCATGATTTTTCCAGTATCGGGATCTTTAACCGGAACTAGTGCTGATATCCAGTTTCCCCATCTATCTTTTATCGGACCTTCAACCAGTTCCTGTCCGGAATTAAAAACAGATTTAAGATCTTCAGAAGCTTCTTCATACAGCTGTCCAGGAGGCGAATAATCTTTTGAATCCGGCGATTCATTGTCCAGAAAATAAAATATTTCGTTTTCAGCGTTGCGACCGGTCAAATAGACAAAACGGTATTTTTCATTAGATCTTTTTATTTCTGCAAACTGTTTTTTCAGAGCTATATAATTCTGATTTTTCAAGTCAGATGTGTTACCGGAAAGAGATTGAAATTGTGAATAGTTCAGTGAAACAAGGGACAGTCGGGTCTGCTGCAGAAGATTTTTACGCATTTCAGAATCGACCTGCTGCATCTTCCATCTGGTAAAGATTGTAGAAGCCATCAACGAGACACAAACTGCAACGGCAACTAAAAGGATGATCCTTCTATTTACTTTCAACAGTTGTATGAATCTATTCTTTATCATATATTTTCTCCGGAAATTGGTTTGCTGTGGCATTTTATAGGGAAAGCAGAATGGAGTCAAAAAAACCTTTGGAGAAAGAAAGATTTTGTCTGATGACGACACAATTATGTCCGTTTGTTGAAAATTGTCTTTTTTCTGCTACAATAAATCAATAAATTTGGAACAGGTGTCTAAATGAATAAATTCTTGAAAATATTTTCGCCGGTTTTCTCAAATGTTTTTGAAAACTTGCAAGATCCCGTTTCCATTCTTGAGGATGGCGTGTTCGTCGAATGCAATTATGCGACACTGAAAATGCTCGGAATGAAAAATAAAGATGAAATCATCGGGAAAACTCCATTGCAGATATCTCCGGAATTCCAGTCCGATAAAATCAGCTCTGAGGAAAAAGTACAGCTTCAGATAAAAAGATGTATTGAATCAGGTTCCAATAAGTTTGAATGGTGCCATGTTCGTGCAGATGGAGAACTTTTTTTTGCGGAAATTAATTTGACCAGAATTTCAGGAATAGATGAAAGAACGATATTCGTTTTGTGGAGAGATATTTCAGACAAAGTTAAGGCGAAAAGGCTGGCTGATGAAATGGAAAATAAATTCAAAATGGTCACAGATTTCGCTCCGGCGGCTATTCTTGTCCACAAGGGCGGAAGATGGATATATGTCAACAATGCCGTTTCTGAAGTTTTCGGTTTGCAGCCTTCTG
>DAOQAY010000109.1:0-9805 GCA_035354435.1 bacterium | reverse complement strand
CAGAAGTTGCTGACCGGGGAGTGGAGAGTAAGAAATGTCTGACCTCATCCCTAAACACGGCGGCTACCGCAAACTGAAAAGTTTCCAGATTTCACAACTGGTTTATGATGTAACTGTCCGTTTTTGCGACCTTTATGTTGACAAATACTCCAGAACTCGTGACCAGATGGTACAAGCCGCCCGAAGCGGTGTCCAGAATATTGCGGAAGGTTCTGTAGCATCCGCAACATCCAAAAAAACAGAGCTAAAACTCACTCAGGTTGCCCGTGCAAGTCTGGAAGAACTCAAGCTTGACTATGAAGATTTCTTGAGACAAAAAGGTTTTGAACAGCTGAATTTTGATCACCCTGCTTTGAAAAGATTTAAGGAAAAACAGTGCAAGACACTGAAAGAAGTGCAGGAATGGGTGAAAGGGGAAAGGGAAATTGCAAAACACGGACGGGCACGGACAGAAGAAAGAAACACGGACAGACACGGACAAACACAGACGATTGCGAACGAAAATAGTATTAAGTCCGTGCCGGTCAGTGACAGTCAGTGCCAGTCTGTGAGTCCGTGTTCCCAGTCTGTGAGTCCGTGCTCTTCTTCGCTTGTTGCGAATGCCGCACTTTCACTTTTGAATCTTGCCTGTCATTTACTCGACAGGCAGGTTGAACGGCTTGCAAAAGATTTTGAAAACGATGGCGGATTCACAGAAAGGCTTTACAAAGTAAGAACCGAAAAAAGGAGAAAATAAATGAGCAGTTTTAACATCAATGAAAAACACATTTCCCAGATTCCTGCGTTACAGCTTCTGGTAAACATGGGATATGAATTCATTTCTCCGAAAGAGGCTCTGAAAGAACGGCAGGAGAAACTTTCAAATGTGATCCTTGAAAATGTTCTGCGTAAAAAGCTGAAAGAGATTAACAGGATAAATCACAAAGGGGGAGAATATCTTTTCAGTGAGGAAAACATTCAGTCTGCAATTCAGAAACTCAAAAACATCAAATATGACGGGCTTTTACAGACAAATGAAAAAATATATGATCTTATCACTCTTGGAACCGCTCTTGAACAGACTGTTGAAGGAGATTCAAGAAGTTTTACTTTAAAATATATCGACTGGCGGAATCCTGAAAGAAACGACTTTCATGTTACAGCTGAATTCAGCGTTGAAAGATCAAGAAGCTCTGAAACTGCAAGACCCGACATAGTCCTTTTTGTGAATGGAATCCCCTTTTGCGTTATTGAGTGCAAAGCTCCAAATATTAAAATTGACGAAGCGGTTTCTCAATCCATCCGGAATCAGTCTGATGAATATATTCCGAAACTGTTCACATATTCTCAAATGGTTTTAGGAATAAATAAGAACTTTCATAAATATGCAACTCCGGGAGCGGGTGAGAAATTCTGGTCTGTATGGAAAGAAAAGTTTTCAAAGGAAGCTGCTGAAATCATAAATGAAAAAATTAACTCCGCATTGCCGGAAGAAATTGAAAGAAAAATCTGCCACACTCTTCAGATATTCAAATTTCCCGAAACCGGGCAGAGATCAGTCACAAATCAGGATGAAACACTCTTTTCTTTATGCCGTCCCGAAAGACTTCTTGAAATATCACAGAAATTCACGATTTTTGACGGCAGAGATAAAAAGATTGCAAGATATCAGCAGTATTTTGTAATAAAAAATACCCTTTCAAGAATCAAGGAAAAGAATTCTGACGGCATTAGAAAAGGGGGAATAATTTGGCATACTCAAGGCTCAGGCAAATCACTCACAATGGTAATGCTCACAAGAAACCTTGCTCTTGATGATGAAGTGAAAGATCCGAGAATTGTTCTTGTCACAGACCGTGATGATCTCGACAAGCAGCTTGGAAACACTTTCGCATCGTGCAATCTTGATCCGAGCCGTGCAACTTCTGGCAGGAATCTTCTTGAACTCATCACAGAAAAGAAAAGAGGAATAATCACCACACTAATCCACAAATTTGACAAGGCATTGAATTTAAAGAAAGTTCAGGACGAATCAGCAGATATTTTTGTCCTTGTGGACGAAAGTCACAGAACTCAGTTCGGCTCTCTTTCAGCAAGAATGAAACAAATGTTTCCCAATGCCTGCTATATCGGATTTACAGGAACCCCCCTTCTTAAAAAGGAAAAAAGCAGTTTCGCCAAGTTCGGCGGACTGATTGATCCGCACTATTCAATAAATCAGGCCGTTGAAGACGGAGCTGTCGTTCCGCTGCTTTATGAAGGACGGCTTGTTGAAATTGAGCAGAACAAAACTGCAATAGATCTCTGGTTTGAAAGACATACTCAGGGACTTACTGAAAAACAGAAAGCAGACCTCAAAAGGAAATATGCACGAGCGGAAATGCTCAATAAAGCTGAAAGAGTAATTTATATGAGAGCTTTTGATATATGTGAACATTTCAGAGCTAACTGGAAAGGGACAGGATTCAAAGCTCAATTAGTTGCTCCCGATAAAACATCAGCAATAAAATATGATGAATTCATTAAAGAAATCGGTGACATATCGTGCGATGTCGTTATTTCCCCTCCTGATCAGAGAGAAGGCTACGAAGAAGTTGACAAAGAACCCAAAGAGGAAGTTATCAAATTCTGGAACCGGATGATGAAAAGATACGGTTCTGAAGATGAATATACAAAACAGATAATAAATCAGTTTAAAAACGGGGATGAACCAGAGATTCTGATCGTTGTTTCCAAGCTTCTGACAGGATTTGATGCACCGAAAAACATTGTTCTTTATCTTTGCAAAACACTCAGGGAACACAATCTTCTACAGGCAATCGCAAGAGTTAACAGAGTGCATGAAAACAAGGAATTCGGATATATCGTCGATTATGAAAACATTCTCGGTGAACTTGATAAAGCACTGACAATGTATAATGAATTCGATGGTTTTGATGAAACAGACATTGAAGGAACTATCACATCAATAAACAATGAGATTTCAAAACTCCCGCAAATTCATTCAGATCTGTGGGATATTTTTAAAACTGTCAAAAACAATTACGATGAAGAGAGCTATGAACGGCTTCTTGAGGATGTCAGTTTAAGAGATAAGTTTTATCAGCGACTTACAGAATATGGAAAGTCACTTTCAAATGCTCTTTCAAGTGAAAAGTTTCTCATGGAGACAGATGACAGAAAACTTGAAATGTATAAAAAAGATTTCAGAAAATTCTATCTCTTGCGGGAATCGGTAAAAATAAGATACGCAGAATCAATTGATTACCGTGATTATGAACCGAAAATAAAAAAACTTCTGGACACTCATATTCAGGCAAATGAAGTGGTTCAACTTAATGAGCCGGCAAACATTTTTGACAGCTCATCTTTTGGTTTTGTCAAAGAGTCTCAGGGAGTTTACACAGGATCAAAATCAGTTGCATCACAAGCTGATACAATTGCTTTTGCAACTAAAAAGATAACGAATGAGAAAATGGATGAAGATCCGGCATTCTATCAGAATTTATCAAAATTAATTCAGGATGCTATTGACGATTTTAGAGCAGGGAAAATATCAGATCTGGAATACTTGAAAACAGAGAAAGAACTAAACGGAAAAGTAATTGGAAAAATTCATGACGACATTCCTGAAAAACTTAACGGAAAAGAAGATTTGATAGCATATTTCGGTTCAATTAAATCAGTTTTTGAGAAAAATGAACTGATTAATACCGGAAACGACATCATTGCAGACATCGCAATTTCAATATCAGAAATAATTGATTCAAATAAGAAAATTAATTTCTGGGATGATGAAGATGCTCAAAAAAAGGCAATTGATGAAATTGACGACTATTTGTATGATGAAGTGAAAAACAAAAGGAACATATTTCTTAAAACTGAAATAATGGATGATATAATTAATAAAATCATGCGCATAACAAGAAGCAGAGACGGGAAATGAGTGAAAAGAAATCCATTAAATATGGTGAACGGGAAATATTTTACAATCTCCAGTATTTAGAAAGAAAAACCATGACAATTGCAGTCCATCCGGATGGAACAGTGATTGTTAAGGTACCAATCCAGACACCTTTTGATAAAATCGAAACCCGTTTGAAAAAAAGATCGAAGTGGATTGCTAAGCACCTGGATTATTTTATAAATTTTAAGCCAAAAGTTACACCAAGACAGTTTATAAGTGGAGAAACTCATCTTTATCTTGGAAGAAGATACAGGCTTAAAATAATTATTGATAATAAAGAAAAAGTTGTCGCAACAAGAGGAACTATTGTTGTTTACATTAAATACCGGGATTCTGACAGAATAAAAAATCTTGTCGAAAAATGGTATAAAGAAAAAGCCGATGAACATTTTGCAAAAAGCTTCAACAAATGCTTTGAAAAATTCAATAAATACAATTTGAAAAAACCGGCACTCAAAATAAGAAAAATGAAAAAAAGATGGGGAAGTTATTCAACAAAAGGAACAGTAACACTTAATCTTGAACTCATTAAAGCACAATCAGAATGCATCGATTATGTTGTGACTCATGAGCTTTGTCACATTAAATGTAAAAATCATGGGGCGGAATTTTATAAACTTCTTTCAAAAATGATGCCTGAATGGAAAAAAACAAAGGAAAAACTTGAAACTATGGACCATTAATCGTCTTGACTTTGCCGCTCTAAAAGCTATAACTGTGGACGGCACTTATTTAGTATATGGAGATGAAAATGCTTAAGATTTACAACAGCCTTACTGAGAAAAAAGAAGAATTTGTTCCTATTAATGATAAATCGGTCGGTATTTATGCCTGCGGTATGACTGTTTATGACAAGCCGCACATCGGTCACGCAAGGAAGGAAGTGGCGATTGATCTGATCGTAAGTTATCTCAGATATTCAGGATATAAAGTTAATTATGTCAGGAATTTCACAGATGTAGATGACAAGATAATTGCCCGTGCCAACGAAAGAAAAATTGGTTTTATCGAACTTTCTGAAGAAAACATCACTGCTTTTTACAAGGCAATGGACGCTCTGGGTCTGGCAAGAGCTGATATCGAACCGAAAGCGACTGAACATATCGGTGAAATAATTGCCATGATCGAAAAACTGGTTGCAAAGGGTTTTGCATATCCGACTAACGACGGCAGTGTATATTTTGCAGTTGAAAAGTTCAAAGGTTACGGCAAGTTAAGCGGCAGGAAAATTGATGAAATGATCTCAGGCACCCGTTTTGAAGTTGAAGAATCAAAGAAAAATCCGCTTGATTTTGCACTTTGGAAATCTTCAAAACCTGATGAACCGAAATGGAAAAGTCCGTGGGGAGAAGGTCGTCCGGGCTGGCACATTGAATGCAGTGCGATGAGCACTAAATATCTGGGCGACACATTTGACATTCACGCCGGCGGCAGAGATCTTATTTTCCCTCATCACGAGAATGAAATAGCTCAGGCTGAATGCGCTACCGGCAAACCTTTTGTAAAATACTGGGTGCATAACGGATTTTTGACCGTTGAAGGTGAAAAAATGAGCAAGTCACTTCATAACTTTATAACTGTTGACGATGCTCTCGAACAGTATCACGCTGAAGTTCTCCGCTATTTCATGCTTTCAACTCAATATCGCACTCCGATTGATTTCTCGATGTCAAATCTTAAAGAAACCGAGAAAAAGATAAGCTATTTTTACGGCACTTTAAAAACTCTCAACCAGTTTGCAAAAACTGCTGCTAAAGTTGTCAGAAATGATAAAGCCACTGAATTTATTAATGAATTCAAGGAAGCGATGGATGATGATTTCAACAGCGCAAAAGTTGTTGCCGCCATGGTGGGACTTTTCAAACATCTGAATGAAGTTCTCATTTCAAAAAAGACAAGACCGACTCCGGAAGAATGTGCCGGATTTGCCGAAGTGATAAAAGAAGCGGGATCGGTGCTCGGAGTCCTGCTCAAAGATCCTGACAAAATAATCAGTGAAATCAAAGAGATCCAGCTTAAACGATATGGCATTTCCAGATCAGAGATCGATCAGCTGATAGAGAAAAGAAAGAACTTCAGAGCTGAAAAGAATTTTGAATCTGCTGATAAAATGAGAGATGAGCTTCTTCAAAAAGGAGTTCTGATTCAGGACACTCCAAATGGAACAGAGTGGAGTTTCAATTAATTCAAGGAGTTGAATGAGATTTATCTTTTCAGCACTTTTCTGTGTAACAATTCTTTTTTCATGCCAGAAAGATGTCACTCTTATTCATATCAACGACACACATTCTCATCTTTTCGGAAGTGATATTCACTGTAAATATTCTGGCTCTGTCGATAATTTTTATATCGGCGGATATGATCTGATAATTCAGGCAGTTAATGATGCCCGTAAATCTCATGACAGCGTTCTTTTTCTACATGCAGGAGACCTTATTCAGGGAACAAGATATTTCCGTCAGTTTCAGGGTACCGCCGATATTGATCTGATGAATCTTGCTAAAATTGATGCGCTTGAACTTGGGAACCACGAATTTGATAAAGGTCCGGATTTTCTTGCAGATCTTCTTGAAAAAGCAAAATTTCCGATACTTGCCGCAAATATTCAGTTTCCAGAAGGGTCAAAACTCAAAAAGATCATAAAACCATATATAATTACAGGCACATGGCCTTTCAGAAACGGTATTATCGGTGTTATAACGCCTGATACTGCAAACATTTCTTCACCGGGTACGGAAATTCAATTTTCTGATCCGGCAGAAACAGTTAAAAAATATGTCAGAGAACTCAAAAATAAAGGAGTTTCGCGAATTTTTGTGTTAAGTCATCTCGGGTTTGAAGAAGACAATATCCTTGCGCAGAAAGTTGAAGGAATTGATGTAATTATCGGCGGACACTCACATTCTGCAATGGGCTTTTCGGGGATAGACTGTGTTCCTACCGAAGGAAATTACCCTGAAACTGTAAAAGATCCGGCAGGAAGAACAGTTCTGATTGTTCAGGCTTGGGATCAGGCAAGAGCACTGGGAATTATTGATCTAAAATTTGATTTCAAGGGTGAAATAAGCTCATGGGATGGCAAAACGATCTATCCGATCAGAGAATCCGTTGAACTGCCGTTTCCTTTAAAACGCTCTCCTTTCAATGAGTTTGTTAAGATCTCTCCTGATAAAAGTTCGGGCAGCCTCTTTAAAAGTTATGAAGAATCTGTTTCAAATGAATATCTGAAAATAATTGCAACATCAACTGAGGAACTGGAGCACAAATGGGAAAAAGGCAGTGATATCGGACCATTGGTTGCTGAATCCATTTTGATAAAATTAAAAAATAAAGGATACAGCATCGACATTTCGCTTCAAAATGCCGGAGGAATCAGAAAATCTATTCATCAGGGAGAAATAACTCTCGGCGATGTTTATGACATACTTCCATTTTTTAATAATATTACAATCTTTAAAATTAAAGGAAGTTACCTTGTTTCGGAATTGAAGAACATTATTGAAAAATCTTCAAAAGGAGCAAGTGCAGGAGCATTTCCTTATCTTGCCGGAATGAAATTTGAAATAAAAAATGGTGCGGCAGTCAATTTCTCAGTCATAGAAAACGGCGAAACAAAACCTGTAGATCCCGAGAAAATATATACTGTTGCAACCGATTCATATATCGCTCAGGGCGGCAACGGATACGACGCATTTTACCAGATCAAAGAAAAAACTGTCACACCATATATCGTCAGCGATGTTTTTGCGGAATTTCTCAAAGAAAAATCTGTGATCTCAAAACCGGCTGAAAAACACAGTTCATTTTAAAGTTATTCAAAACGCTTGACTTATTTCTTTTTATTGTTATAAATAACAAAAAGAGGAAACATGAAATACGAAATATTCAGAAAAAACTTAATCGCTAAGAAAATAATAGAGACAAGTGATATTTATCTGCTTTTTCCTGATTTTGACAGCAGACGGCTTTGTGAATGGCAGGAAAAGGGCTATATTGCTAAAATAATTAACGGATTTTATGTTTTTACTGATGTTGAAATTAATGAACTTATTCTTATGCGGATTGCCAATGTGATATATTCTCATTCATATATAAGCTTTGAAACTGCTCTTTCATATTATGGTCTGATTCCGGAAGCAGTTTATCAGACAACCAGCGCAACAACCAGAAAGACCAAAGTTTTTAATACATTACAAGGTTCGTTCGGATACAGGTCAATATCGAAGAATCTATTCTGGGGATATACTATCAACCCTGAAAACGGATTTATTATTGCAACTCCGGAAAAAGCGATCCTCGATTATTTATATTTGAGAAAACAGTTTAACGAAAATGATCTTTTTGAGTGGCGGCTTAATGTTGATGAATACAAAAAAATTGTAAATGAAGAAACCATTGAAAAATATCTGAGAATTTTTAACAACAAAACTCTTACAAGAAAATATGCCATTTTAAAGGAGTTCATAAATGCTTGATTTTGAATTAATACTGAAAGAATTTTCACCTGTTGAACAGCAGCTTAAACGCAACATTTTAAGAGAATATCTTCAATACAAACTGCTTGATATTATTTACAAAAGCAAATTCGGTGGATCTCTTGTTTTTATTGGCGGCACCGCTTTGAGAATAGTTCACGGCAACACCCGTTTTTCTGAAGACCTCGATTTTGATAATTTGGGGCTGAATGAAACGGACTTTGTTAAATTAAGTGATTTTATCAAGTACGAACTTGAGCTTGATGGTTACGAAATCGAGATGAAACAGGTTTTTAAGGGGGCTTATCATTGCAACATCAAATTTCCAGATATCCTTTACCGTGAAAAGCTTTCACCGGTGAAAAGTGAAAAGATTCTCATTCAGCTTGATACTGAGCCGCAGAATTATAAATATGAACAGGAAAAATTCCTATTGAAAAAGTTCGCACTTTTCAGATTCATTTCAGTTGTTCCTGTTTCAACTTTGCTCAGTCAGAAAATTGCCGCACTTCTTGGAAGAAAAAGAAGCAAAGGAAGAGATTATTTCGATGTAACTTTTCTGCTGTCAAAAACAAATCCTGATTTCAAATATCTTTCCGAAAAACTCGAAATAACCGGCATGACACAGTTAAAACAAAAACTTCTCGAAAACGCTGAATCGGTCGACCTCAAAGAACTTGTCGCCGATGTCAGCCCCTTTCTCATAAAAAACGACCAGATCGACAGAGTTCTGATGTTCAGGGAATTCGTTGAATCGCTGAGGTGATTAAACCGCCACATTTCTGAACATGAAAAATGCGGCTCCGGCGAGACAGAGCGAGGCATAAAAAAAGTCCATGGTGAGTTTTTCATGCATGTAAAGGACTGAAAAGATTGCAAAGACGCACATTGTGATTATTTCCTGCATCACTTTTAGCTGTCCGAGCGAATAGAACTGGAATCCAATCCTGTTTGCCGGAACCTGAAGACAGTATTCAAAAAAAGCCACTCCCCAGCTGATAAGTATTACAAACATCAGATTTTTGTGTTTAAAATCAGCCAGATGTCCATACCAGGCATAAGTCATAAAAAGATTCGATCCGATAAGAAGAAAAACTGGATAAAGCCGTTCCATGATAAACCTCTCAAATGTTTTACGGTTTGAATAATATCCGAATCTTACTGACAATCAATGATTATTTGGACAAAAAAGAAGTAATTTATTTTACACTTTTTACGCATCTGAACCCGGTGAAAAAAGAATGAGTCCACGGGGTGTATGGATGTCTGGTCTTGAGTTCGGGACCCATATCTGTTCCGCCGCCCTTAGTGACTACAAGGTCGCTTCCGAAATAGCCTTCACATGGGGGCGTTTCACAAAGGTCATACGACCATTCGCTGGTTG
>DAOQAY010000108.1:0-9921 GCA_035354435.1 bacterium | reverse complement strand
TTATTTTCCCTGCACTTTTCTCGACTATTTCACTTTTGAACTTTTCAACTGAAGCGATTGGAATGTTGACTGAAATCATAGTTCCTGAATCGTTATAACTTTTTGATATTACGACGACTTTTGGTGTATGGTTTATTGTGTTCATTGCAAGTCCGGTGAGGTCATAAGGCACTTCGATGGTGACAGGTTCCTTTATTTCGATGAGTACAGGCTTTACATTTTCAAGAGCAGTGCGTGCCGACAGTCCGTAAGTTCTTGCAAGTCCTCCCGTGCCGAGATTCACTCCGCCGTAATATCTGACCGATGTGACAAGTACATTGAACAGGTTTTTCCGGAGTATTTCGTTGTAGATAGGTAGTCCTGCGGTGCCTGACGGTTCTCCGTCATCGTTATATCTGAAGAACTTTATTTCACCTTCACCGATAAGATAGGCATAACAGATATGAGTGCAGTTATAATGCTCTTTTTTCAGTTTCTTCAGAATTTCTTCGACAGTTTCCTTTGTTTTTACATGATAGCATGATGAGATGAACCGGCTTCCCTTTTCTTTGATCTCAAAAGGTCCGGTAATGTCTGGAGCTGTGTTGAAGCTTTCGATCATAATTCCTTGAAAACACCCGAAATAGCTGTTTTTATTGCAGGAATGAACGGTCTGTACAAAAGAGGTATTTCAATTTCCATTCTTATAAGACCGGAGTCTATTCTGACTGTTCCGCAGACTGTTCTGCCGGAAAATGTTACTGTTTTTGAAGCGTTGTCAGTTGTTATCGAGATCTTTTCAGACCGGGCTTTATCAGTAATGGTTTTTTGAAGATTATTTTCCATCCATAGCATAAGTTCGGGATCGGTTTTCAGGCTTTGATGTTCTATCAGGATTTTAGGCATCGCTTATTTCACTTCACTGAGTTTTGCGATCTTTTTATCTACAAGATCAAAAACAGACCCTTTTGTGAAAGAGCCGTCTTTATTCTGTTTACCGGCTGGAACTCCGGTAAGTATTTCAATTCCTTCAAGAATGTTCTTAACTGCATAAATGTGGAATTTTCCTTTTTTTACTGCTTCGACCACATCATCGTTCAAGTTGAGATTTTCAACATTCTGAATGGGAATGATGACACCCTGAGAACCGGTAAGACCTTTTATCCTGCATATTTCAAAAAATCCTTCGATCTTTTCATTGACTCCGCCGATAGGCTGGATGTCGCCGTTCTGGTTTATTGATCCTGTGACAGCTATCGACTGTTTTATAGGCAGATCGGCAAGTGCTGACAGCATGGCATAAAGTTCGGTCGAACTGGCACTGTCACCGTCAACTCCGCCGTAGCTTTGTTCGAAAGCAATAGAAGCGCTTATGGCGAGCTGTTTGTTCTGTGCAAAAATGTTTCCGAGATAACCAGCCAGTATCATTGCACCTTTATCGTGTATTGATCCTGAAAGGCGCGCTTCTCTTTCAATATTTATAATGCCTCTTCTTCCTGAAAAGACCTTCGCTGTTATTCTTGAAGGAATACCGAAGCTGAAATCACCAATGGAATAAACCGCCAGTCCGTTTATCTGCCCCGTTTTTTCACCTTCAGCATCAATAAGAATCTTTCCTCTTTGTATGGATTCGTAATAATGCTCCTTAAAGCGGGCGTGCCGCTCCTCTCTTGAATCAATCGCTATTTTTACAAGTGTTCCGTCAACTGTTTTTTTATTCTTTTTCTTGGCCCAGTAGACAGATTCAACAATAACTTCAACAAGATCACTTGCATGTATTCTGTATTTTTTCTGATCTTCAGACTGTCTTGAACAGTAATGAAGAAGCCTTTTTATAGCAGACAGTTCAAAAGGAATGTGGCAGTCTTCATTTACAACCCTTGAAATAAAACCCACCAGAGCATCGGTAGTGCTTTGTGAAATACTTATTGTAGAATCAAAATCGGCTTTTATTCTGAAAATCCTTCTGAAATCGGGATCGCGGTCATAGAGAAGATGATAAATGTAATCTTCTCCGATAAGGATAACTTTAACATCAAGCGTAACCGGTTCAGGATCGGGAGAAATGTTCACCCGGTACTTGAAATCTATATCAACATCAGTCATCTGTAGTGATCTGTTCCTTATTGATCTTTTCAGAGCCGTCCACGCATAATAGTTTTTAAGTATGTCATTTGCCTGGAGAATGAGGAATCCGCCGTTGGCTTTATGCAAAGCGCCCGGTTTCAATTTTGTAAAATCGGTAAAAAGCGAATTGTGAATTTCTTCATACTCAAAATAACCCATGATCGTCTGAAAAGTAGGATTTGTCTCATAAACAACCGGAGCACCTTTGATATCTTTGTTGTTTATAAGCAGATTTATCTTAAACTCTTTGAAATCAGGCGTCGGATATTTTGTCGGATCGACTTTTCCTTCCTCTATATCTCTGTAGACAAAGAACTCATCGAAATTATTGACGATATGCTCGGCAAGATCTTCAAGATGATTTCCGAAACCTTCGTTTTGCGGATGCTTTTTCTTTAATTCTCTCAGCGGTTCGGAAATTATCAGCCTTATCATTGTCTGGCGCAAGGTCGTCATTTTTTCTTTATATTCCTTTTCCAGTCCTCTTTCCTTATGAAAATAGGCGATAAGCTTCTCCTGAAGAGCTTCCTCGTTCTTTTTTATCACTTCTTTCTGAGCTTCCGAAAGAGTTTCAAAATGCTCTCTGTCAATAGTCTTTCCTTTTACAACGGGATTGATAACGAGTCCATTCTGTGTTGCTTTAAGCATAAAACTCAGCTTTGTCGCCTCTTTTTCAATATCGGAAAAATTCACCTGACTTTCGTCCTGATACCATCTTACAACTTCACTTTTCTTTATCTCAAAGCTTTCACTTTCCATCTGTCTCGGGATTTGAAAAATAAAATAGTCAAGCAGATCTTCCATATCATTGACAAGTTTTTCGCCTTTTCCAGCCGGAAGATAAAGAAGTTTGGGCATATCAGGATTTTTAAAATTGTAAACATAAAGCATGTCGTCAGGAGTTTTCATTTTAAGAGCGATTTCTTCTATATGCTTTTTTACATTGGATGTTTTGCCCGTACCGGCATCTCCTGCAACATAGATATTGAAACCCTTCTTGTTGATAGAAATACCGAAATCAAGTGATTCAAACCCTCTTTTCTGAAAAACGAACTGCGAAGCGGGTTTTATGTCAAGAGTGGTCATCCCTTCGTATTTTTTAAGCTCCGGATAGTACCTCAGCATTTCGTGTTTCAGTTCTTTTTTCATAGCAGAAACCATGTCAGCCCCCATTTATTGTGCAGAATTGTTTTTAGTTTCAATCTTTTTTGAGTCTTTAACTCCTGATAAAGTAACATCATTATCGGTTATCAGAGAATTAAGAAGCAGTTTTTCAATTTCAGCAGTATCTCCGGTTTCAAAAGTATAAAGTGACGACATAAGCGATATTTTGAAAAAATAGAAATCTTTCACACTGCGGTGTTCCTGTTTTGCCTGAAAAGTTGTTGTCATTGTTGCAAGATAAAGGAATGCGCAGATAAAAGCGAATACAAAAGTTCTGAACAGATATCTGGCTGTGGTATCCAGGACTTTTTCGGTCTTAAACTTGTTCTGAAGGCTCCATTTCCCGGAAACTAAATCATCTGCCGCCTTGTTCAGATATTCAAGAAAATCCATTTCTGTGATCAGATAATTCTGAAAAAAAGGTTTTCCCGCAGAAAGATATTCCGCTCCGTTGTTTTCGACAACATTGGAATAAAGCGATTTCAGTATCTTTCTGACAGCTTTAATTTTTTCTTCATTTGAAGTCTTGAAAAGAAGGGCTGATGAAAATTCCACAGGTCTTACTCCGTGAACTTCTCTCACAGAATTTCTGTATTCAAAAGAAAAAGTGCCCTTGTTCAGGAATGATGCCTCAATGATATTTATTCTTGAAGAAGTACTTATGATCTTTGAATAGAGAAGCATCGAAACATGACCTTCCTCGATAAGTATCTCAAGAAGGCTTTTCATGATCTTCGATTTTTTCCCTTCTGATTTTATAATGGTGTCTCTGGTGATAGCTCCTGAATTTTTTATCATTTCAAGGATCTTTTCATCTGTACGCACTTTTGAGTTTTCACTGTAGATGATTATTCCTTCACGGAAATAGAACCGGTACTCCTTTTTGGATAATCCAATTTTCAAAACACCGGAAAGTTTTCCTGCTGATATCTCTTCAAACAGTTTGAAAAAATCTTTGTCTGCTATACTGCCAGATAATGCGATCATTCCGGGAGTTTGAGTTACACTGTTCTGAGTCTGCATTAATTATCCCCTCTGGATACAACATAACCGCGGATAATGGAAACAAGATAAAGAATCGTTGCAATGATGATCGCAATAATCTTTATCGTTTCTGAACTTCCGGTATTTAAATACATCAAACCCATTTCATTTTGTGTCAGCTGAATAAAGACAGTTATAGTTGTAAAAAGATAAAAGAACCCTTCAAGAACTCTGTTGTAATAAATAAGTCCGCCGCCAGGAATAAGAAAATTCATTATCATTCCTGAAATACTTTCTTTTGCAAAATACTTCTCTCTTTTATTTTCATAGACCGCTTTTTCGCCTTCCTTGAAAACATCAGGCGCCGCTTTCATCAGTTTGCATACAGCACAGACCTGTTCGCCTGCTCCGCCGTTGCATTTTGAGCATATTACAGATCCGCATTCATAACACCGGGTGAGTTTTAGATTTTTCAAATAATTGATGCGTATGAGAGTAAGCAGAATGAAAAAGAAAAGATTGCCCAGAATGAAAATAAAAAACCGTACAAAGTTTTCAAACCGGGTGTTTGTTTTTCCGCTTGTCATAAAACGCCAGATCTTGTGCATGGGCGGAAGATCAAGTCCGGCATAGGTAAGAGTGTTTCCTTCGGCTCTTTCGAGAATGCTTCTTTCAAGTGAAGATCCTTCTTCCGTCATTCCTCCTTCATAAAGAACTTTGGAAAGATTGTATCCTGTGCCTGTTTTCCGGGATGAATTAAACGAATTTTTCAAAGATTGAATGGCTTCTTTATAGTCACCCATTGCCGCATATGAAAGTCCGATAGCATTTTCAAGAGAAGCCTTGATCTCGCCTTCACTGATTGTCGACAGCTCTTTTTTAAAATGGAAAACAGCTCTTTTATAATTGCCTTTGTAATAAAACATATATCCCTTTGCCATTGATCCGCCGGGCAGATCAGGATCTATCTGTTTCATTTGTGCAGAAACCGGAGAATAAACAGCATTAAGGTGATTGACAGCAGTAAGTGTGTCAATACTTGCTTCTTCATTTGCTCCGGTAAGAATGATTCCGCTTTGAGCAGCGATAATTATAAGAAATAAAGCATAAAGAATAATCTTTTCCCTGATAAGAGAAAAACTGCTGAAAAACATTATCAGTACGAGCAGTGCAAGCGTATAGTTAAGCGGGTCATGGATCATTATCCAGCCCGATACTCCGATTGCTGGAAGAAGCACCAGTGCATAGAATCCTGAATGTCCGGTAAGGTGCATATATTTATGATGGGCCATGCGGAAATACTTGAAAAAAAGGATTATGATAAAAAACATAAGAAAGATCACGCATCCTTTTATAAGTCCGTTTAGAATAGAATAGAAAAATGCATCTCTGGACGGAAAATTGAAAAAACTGATAGCTGATGCACATAGCTCTTTTGAAATTCTGTCAAAACTGAAAGGAGTGAATTTTAACAGTCTGGAAAGGTAATGAATGTGAGCTTCAGGAAGATCGGGAGAAAATTTTACCGCAAGATCTGCCGCCACAAGCTGAGTATCAGCATTCGCACTGAAAGTCGCCCTGATGAGATACAATGAACACGGAAAACAGTCGGGAATGCCGTCAGTTTCTTTGTCTTTTAAAAAAGGAGCGGCTTTAACAGCCAGCATATCAGGCTTATCCTGCAGAAACACATCTGAAACGCTCTGAATGAAAAAAAGTCTGTCAATATAGTTTTCGGGCTTTTTTTCGGCAGATAACGACAGCCCCTGAAAAAGTATTAAAACAAAGAAAAAATATCTTAAATTTAAGTTCATGAATACGCCACCATTTTCAATCAGTTCTATATATCATAACAGGGCATTGTTTACAAATTTTTGTTTTTTTGACTTAGCTTGGCAATGCTTTTATAATCTCGCAGTTTTTTTCAGGCACGAGGTAGTATATGAAAATGATAGTCAAATACCCGAAAACTTTTCTGATTCTGGTTTCCGCTCTGGTCTTCTTTCCAATGCTCGGAAGTTACCCTCTTCTGGGTCAGTGGGAACCTCATTACGGAAGAGTGGCCATGGAGATGATGGCAAACAATTCATGGGACTGGTTCCTTGATCCGGTCTATCTCGGAAAACATAATTTCTGGTCAAAACCGATATTCTGTTTCTGGATGGTATTTCCATTCATGAAAGTTCTAGGTCCGACAGAGCTTGCGTTCAGGCTTCCGTTTGCAATAAACGGAGTGCTTTTTGCACTTCTTGTCTATCATCTTACCAGAAGATTTTTCAATAATATACCAAAAGCTGTAACTGCTGGAATTATAACGATATTCACCCCCTATACATATCTCATTTCAAGACAGTTCATGTGGGATATAACTTTTGTCACTTTTTTAACAGGTGCCATTGGTTTTCTGTATCTGGGTCAGAGAGATAATGATAAGAAAACACTTAGACTTTCATATGTTTTCATGGGACTGGGTATGTTGACAAAAGGACTTCCGGCGGTCTTTTTTCCTGTTGCGATAATAGCGCTCTGGATGATTATAACTACTGATTATTCAAACGGTTTTAAAAGGGCCATGAAGGATTTCGGAGCTTTTATCAAATCGCTCCGACCCTGTGAAGGTGCCGCAATATTCATCGCTGTCAGCGGATGGTGGTATCTTTACATGTATATCAGACACGGGATGCCTTTTTTAAATGAATTTTTCGGCGAACACCACTTTGGAAGAATCGAAGGAACTATTGATAAGCCGGACGGACCGTTTGAATTTTATGTCTGGCAGTTGAGCATCGGTGCTTTTCCATGGATAGGTTTTCTTGTTCCTGCGCTTTATTTTACCTCAAGAAAATTGAAAGAGAAAAAAGAAGAAGCTTTTGTTATTCTGAGCTTTTTCTTCATGTTTATGTTCTTTACGCTCATTGCTACAAAATTTCCGCATTATGTTTTTCCTGTAGTTCCTTTTATGGCAATGATCCTTGCAGTAGGGGCGTTCGAGCTTTTTTCAGATCCCGGACTGCCGAAATATTATCCGGTGACAGCGGTTATAGCCGCACTTATGGTGGGCATCATAGGCAAAGATCTTGCGACAGGTCTTAACTATGCGGATCTGTTATATATTATTACTACGCATAAAGTTCAGACATGGTTCGGCAGAGTGTTTGATATGCGGTTTCCTCTTGAGATAGTTACTCCTGTTCTGGTGGTTTTCATACTTATTCCGATGATAGGTCTTTCAAAAAAATGGCTCTATAAGATATCGGTTGCCGGATTCATGCTGACAGCTGTTGTCTGGGGAGCATATATAAATTTTTACTGGATTCCCAATATGCTGAATGTTTTCACTCCGAAAAAACTGGTCGAGAAGTATTTCGAATTGAAGCAGGATGGCGATATCATTATTGATTATGATAACTGGAAAAACAGATCGATGTATTTTTATCTCGGTCTGAATGAAAATCTGTACCGTGTTGATAAAATTGAACAGATCCAGAAACTTGTAAAATCTCATCCCGAAAACAGAGTTTATATTACAACAAAAGTGAACAAAGTTTCAGAGCTTAGATCGGATCTTCTTAACGATCCCGGTGTTTCCATGGTAAAAATAATGGACGATGCCCTTGACACATATATGGAAATAGAAATGTATTCCGTTTCGATGAAAGACAAGGATTCCCCCGAAGCGAACAAGTGGCGCGAGAACATAATTGATGAATCGCAGGTGCCTGCAAATATTGAAAAAATTAACAGCACGATTGGTGATGGAACAATTGAGATAATCGGTTATAAAATGAACAGCAACAGGTTTGATCCTGGCGCTGATCTTAACCTGACCGTTTATTACAAAGTATTGAAAGCGATGGATAAGAACTGGAAGGTTTTTTTCCATTTCGATGTTTACAGCGGCGCACTTCCTCACAGCTGGAAAATGGATGACTACCCGCTGCATGGTTTCTATCCGACAAATAAATGGGAAGTCGGTCAGATAATCAGGGATGAATACAATACAGTCGTTCCCAAAGCTCATCCTGGAGGCGGTGTGAAAATCTATACAGGATTTTACATCGATAACGACAGAATGAACATTGACAAGGAATCATTCAATGACGGTCAGAAAAGGTTCATACTCGGCACTTTCAATGTGAATATCAAGTAACAGGCGGTTCAAGTCAGTTAGTTAATCATCCATGTCTGGACCTTCTTCGCCCATTTTCTCCATGAATTTCTCTCTTTTTGCTTTCATGGTATCCATCACTTTCTTTCTCTGATCGGTTGTAAGCGATGTCATGACTTCGATCTTGAAATTTCCAATCAGGTTGAACTGTTTTTTTCTTAGTTCTGCGATCTGTCCGCTAAAATTTTTAAGTATAGTGACATCAGGTTTCGCTTTCTCGAATTCACTTTTCATTTTCAGGCGCAATTCACCGATATTATAGTTGATATCCATCATTTCCTTGTGAATTTCGTGTCCTTTTTTTCTGATTTCCGCTCTTTGTGTTTCCGGAACGCCTGCATCTTCAAGCATCATTTCGCTCATCATTCCTTTCATGCCGCCGCCATGTCCCATTTTTCCATGTTCCTGTTTTCCGGAACCCTCTTTGCCCATTCCCTGCGCGGCAAGTGGAATTAATGATAAAAATGCGATAGTTACAACAAGAAATTTAATAGAATTTTTCATGAACTTCTCCTTTTAATAAATTAGTAACTCAAGATCGTTGTCAAAAAATGCATCATTTGAAATAAGTGCAACCTCAATCTCACTGCTTTTGTCGCTCCCGGCAACAAGTTCTCCGGTACTTTTCTTTTCCGGACTTTGCAGAAAGATGAAGGCTGTAAAAATTACAACAGCTAACGAAAGAATAGAAGAACGGACAATAAGGCGCCTCTTTTTTATCGATTTTCCTTCTTTCATTACACCGTTAAGAATTTCATCCCATTTTATGTCGCTGTCAGGCATTTTTTCTCTCCATATTTAAATGTTTTTCTCTAAATTTCTTCATTGCCACACTAAAAAGGTTGCGAGCAGAAACCTCTGATATCTCAAGTGTTTTTGAAATCTCGGCAAAACTTTTCTCTTCGAAAAGCCTTAAGGAAACGACAGATCTTCTTTTTACAGGCAGACTCAAAAGGTAATCAGAGAATTTTGAGATTCCGGCTTTTGTTGCGGATTCATTTTCTGTATTTACCGATCTGTCAGGAAGAAGATTTTCTGAAATATCATCAATCGAAACCTCCGGCATAGATTTTGATTTCCTGAAATGGTCCATCGTTTCATTGACAGTAATTCTGTGGATATACCCGTCTATGTTTTCGAGTTTTCTGATCTTTCTAATATTAAGATATATCTTTAAAAAAGTCTGCTGAATTACATCTTTAACAGAGGCATCATCCTTTACATATTTTCTTGCAACAGATTGAACAAAGAATCTTTTTTCCCAGAATAACTGCTCGAAATATTTATCATAATCAAAACGATCAAACATCAAACTTCCTCTCAACGATCTTACAATATAACATAAACAGGTCCAAAAAAGTAAAAAATCATTTTGCCTTTTGATCAATTTATTTATATTCTTAGCCTGAAAACATTAAGTCAGGAGGAGAAAATGAGAGATTTTATGAGATTTTCAGTAGCAGTTTTTTTTCTGTTGAGTTCTTTCAGTTTGTTCGGCG
>DAOQAY010000107.1:0-10195 GCA_035354435.1 bacterium | reverse complement strand
GGCGTGTTCGCTCGGGCACAAAGAATCTTGTAATAGAACCGGAGAATGATAATGAAGCAAAGAATTGTAATCATTGCACTATTTCTGTTTTTTATCAGTTGCGCATCGACCCGGAAAGCAGTTCATACAGATAACGGCACTCTGACAAAAGCGGAGATAGAGTTCATCAATTCCTCTGAAAAAATGAGAGTTTTCAAGAACGATTCCGAAAATGATAACGCTGTCCTTAGAGCTATATCAAGAAAAGCTTTAGTGAATTCGGCTGTATATGATGTTCTTGAACGCAAGATGCTGGCAAGTCTGATCGAAGAGAAAGGTGTGGGAATTGCCGCTCCGCAGGTTGGTGTGAACAGGAGACTGGTAATAGTTCAGAGGCTGGATAAAGAGGAAAAACCGTTTGAATATTACTACAACCCTGTAATTACTGAGAAATCAGGTGAAATGATCGAAGGATGGGAAGGGTGTCTTTCAGTTCCAGCAGGATTTGGAAAAGTGAATAGAGTTCATGATATAAAAATTGAATATGATAAACTTAATGATGGAAAAATTGAGACCGTGAAAGAGCAGATCACCGGATTCACGGCAGTCATTTTTCAACATGAAATTGATCATCTTGACGGCATACTTTTCATTGATAAAAAATGTGACGGTGACCTCATGCCGAAAGAGGAATATTACGAAATGAGGAAAAAACAGGAAGAGGCTGAAGCTGCCGCTAACCCCGCAAAAAGTGAGTAAATTTTAATTCTATGAATCTGCTCATAATATTTAAAAGTGAATTAATGTCGGAAAACGAGGCGGTGATAAGCGGGAAAAGGGTGACTCACCTGCTTGAAATTCTCGATGCAAAAGAGGGAAGTGTCATCAAAGCAGGACTTTTCAACGGAAAAAAAGGGACAGCAAAAATTGTAAAAATTGATGAAAATAAAGCAGTTTTGGAAACCAGTTTTTCGGAACTTCCGGAACCAAAAATCCCGCTCACCGTTATCATCGGACTGTGCCGTCCGAAAGTATTGTCACGACTCATTGCCGATCTCACAACTTACGGCGTAACTAGAATTGATATAATCCAGACATATTACGGTGACAAAGGTTACTGGGCAAATGACATTTTCACGCCGTCAGGGCTTGAGGAATGCATTGTCAAAGGCCTTGAACAGAGCATGGACACGGTTCCTCCCCAGATAAACCTGATCAAAAGGTTCGGGCCGTATTCAAATGATGTGTTATCGCAGTTAATTCACAGTAATTCCAAAGGATTCATTGGCTCACCAGTTGCGGCAAACTGTCTGAGAAACATAGAAATCGGTATCGAAAATGTGATAGCAATAGGTCCCGAAAGAGGATTCACCAAGTACGAAACGGAACAATTCCTAAAAGCCGGATTTGAACCGGTAACGCTTGGCACAAGAATACTCCGCACCGAATCGGCAGTACACATTGCAGTTTCGAGGTTTATATAAATCTTTTCTTGACACCCTGTCGAAAATTTAATACAACATGAATCTAAGTTGGCAGAAACATAAAAATGAATAAAAAATCACAGGAAACTTGTTTTCATGGTAAATTCACGATATTTCAAGAGTTTTATGCTGGACAGTTTTACGAATTTTTGACGGAGAAGGGAGATGAAGAAGGGAACGATTTATGTTTTTTTAATGGTTTGCTTTTTTTTAAGTATTTCAAATCTTAATGCACGGAGTTTAACAAAATCTGAGATTGAGTTTTCAGCAGATATGATTCTTGATTCAGTTGCGGATCTTAGCGAGCAAAGCGCAGTAGGTTTCAGTGTTTATAATGTTGAAGAAATTTATTATGCTAATGAAACTGTCGGTTTTGTAATTAATCTTGATCCAGAGGGTTTTATTCTGGTTCCATCTGTTGATGAGCTTACTCCTGTGCAATTGGTTCAATTTAGTGGTACTTATCCTGATTCTTTACCGCCGGTTTTTCTTGAGAAAATTATTAAAGAAAATGCAGCAACAATGGTAAAGCTTGGATACCACAGTTCGCTTCCCGGCATTGAAAGTGTTTTGTCGGAAATGGAAGGGAAAATTAAAAACAAAGTTTTGGAAGGAAGAAACATTATTCTTTGGAATTCGTTCTTAAATGGGCAGAATCCTTATTTTTCATATTTAAAGTCTGAAACAAACAATACAACACGGAGATCATTGGAGACTGCATCATGGCATCAGTCCCTTCCGTACAATTTATACACTCCGATCTATTATGGGAATGATCCAGAGGGACAACGAACTTTTGCAGGATGCACTGCGGTAGCGCAATCAATTCTTATGAAATACTGGGAGTGGCCTGAAAATGGAATAGGGAGCGGAAGCATTGATTTTTACAATGGAAATGAAGCTGAGACCTACTATGCAGATTACAATACTCAGTATAGGTGGGATTTAATGGAAGATTCTTATGACAGCCCCTATACTTTACCAAATGAAGCGAATATTCCAGAATCAGTTAAGCAGACGGCCAAGATAGTTTTTCACAACGGTGTTCTTGTAAACATGTATTACGGAATTGATGAATCAGTAGCATCATTTCGTGTAGACGAAATGATTAAAAATTTTAAATATTCAAGTGATTCCTCGTACATGGATATAGAACTCTCAAGTGAATTAATGAAAACAGTCAAAGAACAAATTGATTATGGTTTACCACTTCTTGCCAATTGGTCAGGGCAGGGAGAAGGAGGACATTCTTTTGTAATAGTCGGCTATAATATTACGGACATTGATTTAAATGGACTAAACAACCCTGAATCAGAATATAGAAAAAGAGAGATCGTGGGTCTCAATTTAGGCTGGGGACCCAATCTGGCATGGGTATCTTTTGAATATCTTTACGAAAATGGTTTCTCAGGAATATATATTGATGTTTATCCAAATGGTTATTGCGGTGATAGAACCATGCCTTATGATTGCGATGATCAGGATGGGATTCCGTTTTACAAAGACAATTGTCCAAAACATTTTAATCCGCTTCAGGAAGATCCTGATCATGATGGTATAGGCCTGGTCTGTCAGGATTCGGAAGGCGATTATGACAGAGACGGTGTAAAAAACAAAAATGACAACTGTTCAATTGTTGCAAACCAAGGGCAGGAAGATTGGAATAGCAATGGAGTCGGCGATGCCTGTGATGATTCAGATAAGGACGGAGTGGTTGACAAGAACGACAATTGCCCGGAAACTTATAATCCTCTGGAATTTTTTGATTCTGCACAGGAATTTTTTTCAATGGTTTCGTCGGCAACCGATTATCTTTGTTCAAATAATGGTGTTTTAAATATTTGCAACAGTTCAAAAAGAAACGGACTTATTCAAGCTCATCCTGAATTGTATAAAACTTCCGGCTGGACACACATGCCGCCATCATGGCAGCCTGATCATGATATGAATGGAATCGGTGATGCGTGTGATAATGGTGAGGCATATAACGGAATATTTGTATCAGTTGAAAAAACAATTTCAGAGTCAGAAAATCCGGACAGTTTGATGCTGTTATTTGGAAAAACATATAAAAACAGTTATGTACAACTTAATACATGGCTTACAAGACCCAACAGATCAGGAAACAGCAATAATCAATCGGATCAGGCATACTTTCAGAATTTTTACTGTGCTGTGGATCAGCCAAATCTTCAATATTGGGGGGATGCCGGGTACTGCACAGTGACGGACGGTGAAAATGTAAACAGACCGCCCGCACAGGGCGGAAGGGACTTCGGATACAGCCACGGTGCCGATCCTTATCCTATAAATCCCTTGAGAAACAAACAGGCATGGAATGAATTAACTCAGAATCGCAAATTAAATTATGTTTCAGAAAACTATGAAATGTTCTGTCTACGAGAAAATCCTGATTGTAATTCGAACTTGAGAAATAAGGATAAAACATACACCATTCAATATAATGACGATAAAAAGCAGGAGTTTTTCTGGAACTGGAAATCGGATATATGTTCCGATTTTTATACCAGAGAAGATTTATGTATTCCTTTTATAAATCCTCCTCAGGGGGAAACTGCCGCTGTGCCTTTTCATTACACTCTATCCACCGGAATTGTTGAGTGGGTTATTACAAATTCAAGATGTCAAAACGGAAATGTAGTAAATTGCTGTGGAAACGGAATAATAGAAGGTGCCGAACAGTGTGATGACGGTAATTCCTTAAGAAGAGATGGCTGTGATGAGCTTTGCCGTTTTGAGTATATTACAAAATATTTTGTCGCCGGTGAAACAAAAAAGTTTGTAGATCCGAGATTTTTCCGTCATAAACAGGTTTACAACAGATCATGGAGAATGAGTAAAAACAGCAGTAAGATTTCTTATTATTACACAGAAAGAAATATTCCCACGGTTCCTGATACTTTTGAACTGCCTGAAAGATTTGACAAATACCTTTGCTATAAATGTCTTTTTGACAGAATCCGTCCCGGAATCATTGATATTTGGAGATATGGCGATGACTATGCTTCTAAAGATAGAATCAGTGAGCCTGATGGCAGAATCTCACAGGTGTTTTCAACAGATAACTCGCTTGTATGGGCAATTGAAGATACCGGAAGTGAATCAGTTTTAAAAAGATATTTGATTAATGGATCGGGAGAATGGGAAACCGTAAGCAGTTTGTTAAATTACCCGCTTGGCTTGGAGGGAAGCTCTGTTATTATGCTCGAAGACAGTTTTATTCTTGTCGGCGGTAAAAACAACGGTGCATTTTCTCCATATCTTTATTATGCTTCTCGATCAGCAGAATCGCATGGGTTTTTTGAAATTGAAACAATTGCACAGCTTCCCGCAGGAGTTTCAACAGCTTTTCCTATGATTGTTAATGAAAATCTTTATGTTGTTGGAAATAATGGCGCAACGGTTTCTATTTTTGCATTAATAAATGATGATAATGGCAATCTGCCGTTTAAATTTGAAGAGATTCCGCTTCAAAATAAACCTGTTGCCAGATTGACTGCAACCTATGAAAATGACGGATCAAAAATTTTTGCGATTGGCGGAGTTGATATTAACAGGAACTCTGTTAATAAAATAGAATCAATAGACCTCGAAAAATCAACCGGTTGGGTTGGAATGGATGTCGAAAATGTTGAATCGATGAAAAGGGGAGTTGTGCTGTTCAACGGAAACGAAATAACCTATACAGATATTGAATCTGCTACTGTTGAGAGCACAAGAATACATTTTGATATTGAAAAGATGAATTACAAAACAGATATAGTGACAGCAGCGAATGAAAGTTTTGAAACGCACTGTTTCGATTCCATTGTGGATGGAACAACCGTGACGATTTCAGATGGATTTTTACAAGAAAATAACTGCAATTCGTCACTTCAAAATTATGGATTGATAGATCTTCCGGAAAACATCAGAACTATCGAGGGCGAAAACAACACAATCTATGCCGGGAGCGAAACTGGCATAGCTGTAATAAATATTGAAAACATTACCAGCCCTACTGTAGTTGAAAGGCATTCACTCTACGGACCAGTAAAAGACATCCTTATAATTAATGACTATCTTTATGCGGCATCGGGAAACGGGATTGATGTTTTTAAGATAGAAAATGATGGAAAACTTTTAAAGAAATATCACCGCTCCACTTACGGTGATACAGCCAGACTTATTTATTTCAACGGCAGAATTTATGCGGGTGATGGACAGGGAATAAAGGTTGTTTCTATTCAAAATCCTGAAATACCAACTGTAATAAAAAGTGTTTCAACCAGTGGTGATATAAGTGATATGGCTTTAGGCAGTTCTAAGAATCTGTATCTTTATGACTGGGGCGGAATAAAAGTGTATAATCTGGAAAACAGGGATAATCCGGTTAAGACAGCTTCCAAATATTACTCATGCAGTAATGCTGCAATGATGAGTTATTCCGGCGGATCACTTATGAAATGCGGGAACAGCCTAAAACACCTCGTGAAAAACGGAGCTTCGGTCACAGTTCAGAATATTTCAGGATCTCCGTCAGTGAAAGATGTTTTTGTGAAAAAAGGAAAACTTTTCAAAGTCAGTAACGGAAACATTGAAATCATGCAGGCTACAGGAGAGTTTTCAGCACCTGTTTGTGGAAACGGAATCATTGAATCAGGAGAAATTTGTGATGGAAATTCAGTAGCATGCACGGCATTAAGTTCTTCTTATGTAAACGGCTCGGCATATTGCAATTCGACATGCAGTGGATACAATGAGGAGAACTGTGAGACGGACGGATGGTAAATATGCGTAATATTCTGATAACATTGCTTTTGCTGCTTTTCTGGTCATGCACGGCATGCAACGGGAACAGTCAGAATCATGATTCGGATGATTTGCCTGATTTTGACCATGATTCGCAGAATTCGCCTGATTCACATGATTTCGATGCAGGTTCAAATGATGATATTGCAGAAAACGAACAACCGGACTCAGACTCTGACAATAGCTACTGTCCTGATCCTGACAAAGTTGACTTTCCTTATTATGATAAAAACAGAAAAATGTATTTCTGCCGTCCTTGCGATCTTGAAAACAGTGAACTGATGAAAAAAGATCCTTCCTGTATATCGAATTTGTGGCGTTTTGAAAATGAAAAGAAATGCGGACTTTATTCCAAGTATGACTGTTGCGGATACCCTTGTGAAATAAAAGGGATTGAACCTGTATATTGGGAATCAAATGTCAGCAAATGTGATATAGATCCGCAACCACTTTTAGATGGACAGGCTTGGACAGGAGGATCGGGCAGAAGGCACTGGTCAAATATTTCAGATGGGAATCTTGGGTTTATTATGAGTGCGTGGAAACCCGATTATATGGTCATTAGTCAGTACAGAGCATTTGAATATGATCTGAACAATAAGTCCTACAAGGTTTTCGGTCCGGCATCTCTAGGACATTCCTATTATAAAGGATCTGTTTTTACAACCACATTCGATTTCAACAAAATTAAAAATGTTGATGATGTACAACCTGGAATTTCAAATTACTGGTATTATTACAGCAATGGTAAATATCAAGTTGCTTATGATAAACCGTCGACTGCGCCAAGTTACGCAACGATGAACGAAAAATGGGTAGCGGCAAGCTTCGGGCCTCTGGATAAGAGCGAAACATCCGGCTACCGTTATGCAAAGATAGGTGAATGGAAGTGGCAGCAGTTGAATGAATCATTAAGCTGGGGACAGGTTCAGGGAGACACACTGATTTTCGGGACATGGGAGCAGGAAGTTTTTTGGTGTGATCTGTCAAAGAGTCCGAAATCCACCTCAGACTGCATAAAAGTGAATAGAAGTGGAGAATCCGGAGTTTATGCAATAATGGATACAGAAAATGCAAAAAGAGGAGCATTCACCGATTACGGACACAACATAATGTACATTGTTACACTTGGAGATGACGGAAAGCTGTCATACGAGGTGGTAATTCCTGAAAAGACCGAAGAGACACATGTTGGATTCAGCACATCATATTTGACTGGAGACATGCTGTTATACGGTGAAGGATTTGCACCCAACGGCGGCAACGAAGGAAAAATGTGTTTTTATAACCTCAAAACAAAGAAACAGTATTGTTCAAAACCTGTAATAAAAAACAAGGATGGATTTCTGACATATTATCAGGGCGATGCAATGTTTGAAGGAAAATGGATGGCATGGCAGAATTTCAGTTCAGGAATAATGATTCGGGACATGGAGTGCTACTGCAAGGAAAATCCCGAAATATGTCCTTTTGACGAGTATCTGCCGGGTGAAACAAGTGATGCTGATTCAGTATCTGATAGCGATGTGCCGGTATATATCTATTGATTTATGTAGAACAAAACTAAACTAAATTGACAACTTAAAAATGTTTTTGTATATTGGACTAACAAATTCTAATTTAGATTAGAGGATTCCATGAAAGTTATGATCGTTGAAAAGCCTTCGATGAAACGGAAGATGGAGGCGGCTTTAGGCAGTGAGGTAAAGGTCGTGACAAGTGTAGGTCACATTGAGTCACTTGCCGATCTTGAGTCATATCTGGCTGATAAGTTCGAGGCGGGGAAGAAGCCTTTCTGGAAAGAAATTCTTAATTTTCTTCCTTTCATTCCTCAAAATTTCAAGCACACTGTCACAAATCCGAAAGTTTTTGTGGAAATTGAAAAGGCGTTAAGGAATGCCACTGAAATAATACTCGGTGCCGACCCTGACAGGGAAGGTGAACTGATTCATCGCAATATCCTTGAAATTGCTAAAGAAAAAGGTGCAGTGAAAACCGATAAAATTACAAGAATATGGCTTCATTCCGAGACTGCACCTGAAATAAAGAAAGCATTTGCAAACCGTGAACATTACAGCAGTTTTGAAGGTTACTACAAAGCGGCAAGGACCCGTGAGATCGTTGACTGGCTTGTCGGTATTCAGCTTACCATACTTTACAGTGTCAGATACGGCAAACCTGGCAAACCGGTGAGCATAGGCCGTGTCCAGACTTGGCTTCTGGCGGAAATAATCAAAAGATTCCTTGAAAATAAGAACTTTGTCCCCGAGCCTTTCCGGACTTTCGCTTTCATCACAAAAGACGGTGTTGTTTTCAACATGATGGATGAAGACGAGCGGATATTTAAGACCACAGATCTCAAGACGGCAGATCAGCTCTATTCAAAGTTGAAGGAGAGACAGCTATTCATCACAGGTGTAAAAAAGAAAAAGTTCGTTGAATATGCACCGCTTCTTTATGACTTGAAGGCACTTCAGAAAGATGCTTCGACCAGATACGGCATTTCGCCTGAAGATACGCTGAAATATGCTCAGAACCTTTACGAGCAGTATGACCTTATCAGTTATCCAAGAACTGATTGCTCGGTACTGAGTGAACAGGAAGCCGGCGAATTGAAGCATGCAATGAACCTTGTTTACCGTTTTGATGAATATAAATCCCTTGTTATGGCAGTCAAAAAACAAAATCCTGAGCTTAAGCTCAATGCAAAATATATCGGAAAGCTCGAAGGTCACTACGCAATAGTTCCGGTCCTGAGTTATGACAAGCCGTCAGTTCCGAAGCTTCCGGAGCGTGAAAGGCTGATATTCGATCTGATCGTCAAAAGGTTCATTGCGACTCTGCTCAATCCTGCAAAAGGGGAAACGACAGAATTCAACGGTGCGATCGATGAGTCGCTTTTTGTGGCAAAATTCAAGAATTATACCGATCCGGGATATCTTGAATTCATCAAACCTGAAAGGAAGAAAGATGATCCTGAAAGTGAAGAAGACAGAATAATATCGGTTAATTACAAAAAAAATGATCTGTTAAGCGGCGATATCTCGATGAAAGAGGATATGACCAAACCGCCCAAACTTTATAAAGATGCATCACTGCTGACTTTGATGGAAAAAGCTCATCTTCAGATCAAAGATCCGGTATTAAAAAAAGCGTTGAAAGAGGCAGACGGAATAGGAACTGCGGCAACCAGATCGTCTTTTCCTCCCTTATTGATAAAAAGGGGATATATCACCAAAGAAAATGATGGAACATTCATTCCTACAGATCTCGGGTTGAAACTTTATGAACTGCTTCCTCAGGAACTTGTAATTCCCGATTTTTCAGCAAATCTTGAATCTGAACTCGCAGGATTCATCAAAAAGAAACCCATCAAGCAAGTCGATGAAATAATTAGCGAAACCTCTGAATTCCTCAAAAATGTCTTTAAGAAGTTCAATGAATCGAAAAGAAGTTTCGGCAGTTACAGCGGAAAGCTCTCAGAAAAACAGACCGCACTCCTGAACAAACACGGCGATGCCAAGATAAAAGAATGCCTCCAGAAAGGCGACATGGCCGCCTGCCAGAAATGGATAGATGATTTTTTCAAGAAACTCGATGAAAAGAAAAAGGCGAAGAAATGAAAAAAACAGTCGACTATCATTTTCCCGATATCGGGAAAATGATATAGGTGGACAAAGGATGTTAGAAAATATAAAAAACACATTGAGGTATTGAGTTTGACATGTAAGTTTGTTTCTGATAGTGTTTTTGAGAGCTCTGTTTTTTTTAAAACTTCTAATTTAGATGGTAAAAAAGTGAATATATTCGGCGGGATAAAAGGTATTAAGTATAAGATATTATTGATAGAAGATTTAAAAAAGATAGATATCGGACAATTCAATATTAATAGTGCACCATCTTATTGCATCGTAAATGAT
>DAOQAY010000106.1:0-10360 GCA_035354435.1 bacterium | reverse complement strand
CCTTGAAACCGTATTTTCCGTAAAGAAAGGAAAGTATCGCCATTTTCAAAGAGCCTTTTTCATATTTGAATTTATAGGGAATTGATCCAATGAGAATATTGAGGTTCTCTCCTTCAATAACTGTCTTTGCATTTTTCTGCATCTGATCCTGTGCAAGATGAGGAAGCAGATCGTTAATTGTAAAAACCGGATCGGACTCATCTTCACCGATACAGACATCTATCGTCTTCCCTTCTTCAGTTATTACAACACCGTGAAGAGCAAGCGGTCTTGTAACCCATTGATATTTCTTAATACCACCGTAATAATGTGTCTTAAAAAATGTCATATCCTCTGCTTCATACAGCGGACAGCCTTTGAGATCGATTCTCGGTGTGTCAATATGTGCACCGACCATGTTAAAGCCGCCTTTGAATGAAAGATCGTTGATCTCTGCAAGAACACACGCGACATTGTCGAAATTTATAAAGACCTTCCTGTCCTTTGGCGTTGCCGAATCAATATTCTTAAAACCGGCAGAGGCTGCTTTTTCTGCTATATATTTTACAGTTTCTCTTTCCGTTTTGGCACTGTCAAGAAACGCTTTGTAACCTTCTGAAAACTTCATTATTGTCTGAAGTTCGCTTTTACTGATATCCTCCCATCCGGACTGTTTGCTGTAAAGAAGAGACTTCTGATCGAACCCGTTCTTACTATTCTTACTGTTCTTAGCGGCAACCATGTGATTCCTCCTATTATAGTTTTGAAAATCAACTGTCGCAGGATGATAGCAGATTTGTGTTTTTATTGTACTTTTTTATTTATTGTTTCAAATAATTCAACATTTGGTACATTTTTGTATTATTTTTTTGACATGTATTAAGATATTTCTATAATTAATCCAGTAATTTTGTTAATTTTTTCCTTGGAGGAATAGATGACCTACTTACCGCTCTCATACCTGCTCGGATCTAGGGCAAAGGTGGATATTCTTCGAATTCTGGTGAATAAGCAGAATTACACCGGCAGAAAGATCGCCACCCTCAGCAGCACAAACCCTAATTCGAACAAAAAAGCCCTTGATTTTCTTCTTGAAACAGGAATCGTGGTAAGAGAGCATATCGGAAATGCTTTCCACTACAGGCTTAATGAAAATCATCTTCTCTTTGAACCTCTTATAAACCTGTTCAAAGAAGAAGAAAAAACTGTTAATCGAATAATAAAGATCGGCACCAGTTTCATTGAAGAATATGCTCCTAAAACTCTTGCAGGGTTTGTTTCATATATCAGAAACGATGTTGTTCTTACAGTTCTCGCACACTCATTTCCGAGAGATGAAATGAAAGACTATATTTCATCCAAAACCGGTGTAAAAGTTGTTGTAAAAGTCATCGATACTCTCAATCTTACTGAAAGTGATATTACTTCCTTTATTGATAAGGTCTATTTCTGGAACAATTACAAGTCGATCGTCAAAATGATCAACTCAAGAGATGTTGTCAAAAATTTCTTTAACTTTTAAGGAGGAGCAACAATATGAACAAAAAAAACATCAATGTCCTTATCATTGACGATGAAGACAATATACTTTCAAGTCTAAAAAGGATACTTGAAAGCAGCGGATATACTGTTATAACCAAGAATAGACCTGAAGAAGCTATTGATTATGTCAGAAACAATATTGTGCATATAGCACTTGTGGATGTTCTGATGCCGAATATGGACGGAATAACAGTACTTAACATAATAAAGGAAATAAGCGGTCTTACTCAGGTTATCATGATGAGTGCATACAGTACTATCGACCGTATTGTGTCAGCACTTGAAAACGGAGCGAACGATTTCCTTCTCAAGCCTTTTGACAACATTGAGCTATTTGTTACGATTGTTGAAGAATCAGAAAAGAAACTGCTCAGATGGCAGAAAACTCTCTCGCAGACAGGGGCTATTTAGTTGACTACACATCCCCATTCAAGACTGACTCACCTTCCATTACAAGATGTTGATTTTCCTGCTTCATTCGCAGCTGATTTTATTTCTGAAATTGTAAAAGCTACCGAAAAGGACAGTGCCGGAATAGACTCATACCACAGCTGGAAGGTGTGCATTCTGTCAAACAGGATAGGAGAACTTCTCGGACTCGATAAAACATCTTTGAAAGAACTGTTTTTCTCCTCACTTCTGCATGATATCGGCGGAACAAAAATCTCTGGGCATGTTATTGAAAGTCTTGTTCAGATACCTGATATATATGGTCAGAAAAATGATTTTTTTATTTTTGCGCATCCTCATAGAAGTGAAACCATCCTTAAAAGCTTTCCTACTTTCAGAAAGATCAGCGAGATCGTCAAACATCATCATGAATTTTTTGACGGCAGCGGATTTCCTTCAGGTTTGAAAGGAAACGCAATACCCCTTCTTTCGAGAATAATCAGACTTTCTGACACAATAGACATTTTGATGAATCTTCACAAAATAAAAGATTCAACTGAGCTTATTCTTTTCCTTAACTTGATCTCAGGAGAGGAGTTTGACCCTGTCATTTACACCACTTTTGCAACCCTTGCCACAGAAAATAAAATTCTTGAACTGATCGGCAGTAAAGAAGCAATTGAAAATGAAATGTCCGACCTCAAGAAAAAAATGGGGGACAGATATTATTTTTCATCTCCTGATACAGTAAATAGATTCTTCAAAACTGTTGCAATGCTGACTGACAACCTTACTTCTCCCGAAGGCAACCATTCTATCAGAGTTTCAGAACTTTCTGTTCAGATCGCCTATCTGCTTGGAATCGAAGAAGAAGAGATCGTGACAATAAGATGGGCGGCATTTCTTCATGATATCGGAAAACTTACTGCGGACAGAACTGTCTATTCAAAAAAAGAAAAATTAACCGATGATGAATGGATGTCCATAAAAACGCACGCATCCAGAAGCTATGATGTAATAAACAGCATTTCTGGAATGGATAAGATCGCCTATTACATCCTTCACCATCATGAAAATTATGACGGAACAGGATACCCGGAAAAATTGAAACTGAATATGATACCTCTCGGATCAAGAATAATAAGAGTCGCAGATACTTTTGATGCAATGACCACGAACAGAATATATCATAGAAAAAGAGACTGGCATATTGCTTTGAAAGAGTTGAAAAAGTTCAGCGGTACACAATTCGATCCCGAAATTGTTGATGTCTTCGTCAACGATATTTCCTAAGCAAAAAAAAAGGGCACCGGAGTGCCCTGAAAATAAAATCATTTATCTCTGTGTCAGTCAATAGAAGAATCGTTCTTATCTTCAGCCGCTTTGAATGCAGCAGCAAAAGAACCGAGCTTTTCAGGAATTTTTTCAACAGCCGCAGCCGCATTTATTTCCTTTTGAGCTTCTTCATCATTAACAGCCTTTACGCTGAGAGATACTTTTCTGTCGGTGTCGGAAATAGACTTGATTATAACTTCCATGATATCGCCAGGGTTATATTCTTTCTTTTCGTCCTCGAATTCAGTTCTGTGAACAAGACCTTCAATTGTGTCAAATACTTTTACAAAAACGCCGAATTCTGCAACTTTGACAACTTCAACTTCAATCTTTTCGCCTATTACATGCTGGTCTTTGAACATCTTCCATGGATCTTCGGAAAGCTGCTTGATACCAAGAGAAAACCGTTGTTTTTCAGAATCTATATTAAGCACCATTGCTTCAACTTCATCACCTTTCTTGTAATACTCTGAAGGATGTTTAAGTTTTCTGTCCCATGTAATATCGGTTGTTCTTACAAGACCGTCAATACCGTCTTCAACTCCGACAAAAAGACCAAAATCTGTAATATTACGGATAACGCCCTTCACAACCGTGTTTACAGGATATTTCTCTTTGAGAAGTTCCCATGGGTTCGGCTCGATCTGCTTCATACCGAGAGAAATTCTTCTATTCTCGACATCAATCTCAAGGATCTTAACTTCAACTTCATCACCGATGGCAACCATTTTGCCGGGATGTTTAACTCTTCTGGTCCATGACATTTCAGAAATGTGAATAAGACCTTCAACACCTCTTTCGAGCTCAACAAATGCGCCGTAATCTTCAAGAGACACAACATTGCCTTTAACAGCTTTTCCGGAAGCATACTTTTCAGCGGCATGTATCCACGGATCTTCAGAGATCTGTTTTACACCAAGACTGACTCTTTCTGAATCTTTATCATACTTAAGTATCTTGACATCGACTTCGTCTCCGATCTTGAACATTTCAGAAGGATGATTAACTCTGCCCCATGACATGTCGGTAATGTGAAGGAGTCCATCAATACCGCCGAGATCAACGAATACACCGTAATAGGTAATATTCTTGATAAGACCTTTAACGACAGCACCTTCCTGAAGTTTTTCAAGAGTATTTGTCTTAAGCACTTCTCTTTCCTTTTCGAGAAGATCCCTTCTTGAAATAACAATGTTACCTTTCTTACGGTCAAACTTGATAACTTTGAAATCAAAGTTCTTACCGATAAGGTCGTCAACATTCTTTATTGGTCTTAAAGCAACCTGTGAATTGGGCAGGAATGCCTTTACACCGATATCAACAGCGAGACCGCCGTTTACTTTCGCAACAATTGTTCCATTTACAAGAGAACCGTCATCAAAAGCTTTTTCAACAACTTCCCAAATTTTGAGTTTTGCCGCTTTTTCTTTTGAAAGACAGATATTTCCTCTTTCATCTTCCCATCTGTCGACAACAACTTCGATCTGGTCACCGACCTTGATCTTTGCGATCTCTTCCGGAGTAAATTCTGATGACGGAATAACGCCGTCACTCTTCAAACCTACATCAACAAGAATGAAATCTTTTCTTACTGCACGGACTTCACCGCTGCATACTACATCACTGGATACTTCTCTTCCACTTGGGAGAAATTCCTCAAGCAAATCACTGAAACTCATGTTTGTTTCTTTAGACATTCTAAAATTACCTCCTGTTTTATTTTTCACTATCGAAGACAGGCCTTCGTCTAGTGTGTTGGGAATTATAGAAGTCATCTTGGGGTTGTCAACAAAAAAATGTTGACTTAAATAAGAAAATTAATTTACATATTGTCGCATCTTGATCTATGATATTTTTACATTTTGGGATTTATGAACTGTTTTTTTATGATAATGGAGGAAGTTTTGAAAAAAGTTACAGTGTTGTTCTTTTTACTAATTACTTTTATCGCCATCGATCTTCTGGGTGCCGACACTGCTGCAATTTTCCCGATTGGAGCTAAAGAACGAGACGAGTGGACTGTTGCAAAAGATGTTGACAGATCTGTTGAGACGAGCCTCAAAAAAATAAAGGGAGTCAAAGCTATAAGCTTCAAGGAATTGCTGTCAAAGAATGATCGCATAAAACTCAACAAATGCAAAGCCGAGATGGATTGTCATAAAGATGTTTCAAAAAATGTAACTAAAAAAGTGGATTTCTTTCTTTTTTCAAAATTAAAAATCACAGAAAAAAATGAAGTTGTTTTTTATACCTATCTGTTTGACAGAAAGTATAACAAACTTGAACAGGGAAAGAGAAACTTTGATGAGTTTGCAACGCCTGAAAACATTGCAAAAGGAGTTATTGCAGAATGGAATGACCTTCTCGGGAAGCATGTTTCAGCATCTGAAGATGTTGAAGAAGATGAAGATGAAAGTGCTTTTGTTGAAGATGACCGGACTGAAGACACTGGAACTTTGACAAAAAGTTCCGGATCAAGAGTTGAAGATATTATTATGGAAGGATTTAAACTGTATGCTGAAGGTGATCTTAAGGCCGCCGCATCTACTTTTTCAAAAGCCGCGTCAAGAGATGTCGTTGCCAAAAAACTTTATAACGATGTCAGCGAAATTGATAAATATATCACCAGAGCGGCAGCTTCTATAAAAGGAAAAAACTATGAGGAAGCCATCCCTATCATTGCAAGAGCCGAGAAACTTGATGATGAAATAAAGGGACTGGGCGTTAAATACAGAGCATACTATAATGAAAATATTGAAAGAGTATCTTATCTTGAGCCCACAGCCAAGGACAGCCAGATAGTTGATGTGATCCATAGAAAATATGCCAAAACTACAGAAAATGCACGCAAGGAAAAAGTTACAGCCATGACAAATATTGAAAAATGGCTTAATACACAGATCCTTGAAAGAGAGAGTAAATTAAAACAGTTTGAAACTGATTCACTTGCTCAGGCTGAACTTGAAAAGAAAGAATACGGCGAATTGACAAACAGAATCAAAACTTTGAAATATCAGTGGGAAAAGGACGACAGTGAACTTGAACAGAAGATCGTCGCACTTGAAAACAAACTTACCCTTTTTGAACAGAAAGAGAAAGGTGTTGTAAAAGTATCAACTGAAGGTGATGAGAAAGCAAGACTTGCCGAACTCAGTGAGGTTGACAAGAAATACACCGAACTTCTTAATAAATTGAAAAAGGAAAAAGAAGATTACTACAACAAACAGAAAGATTCTCTTGATTCAGGTTCTAAAAAAACTGAAGCCGATGTTGTAAAGCTTGAAGAAAAGAAAAAAGTAAATGTTGCAAAAATTGCCGATATTGATAAGTCTATCAGTTCGGAAATGGATAAATTCGATCTTGAAGAAAAGAAATATCTCGGCGGCAATGAAGAAGTTAAAATGAAAAATGAAGACGAAGATCGCAAATTCAAAGTTGAAGTTGAAAAAGAATATCAGGCAAAATTTGACGATCTCAATAAAAAACTTCAGGAATTTGATCAGCAGGAATCTGAAAAAAGAAAAGAGATGGAGGTGTTTGACAAAGCAATCGAAGAATATATGACCAAAAATGTTGAGGCTATGTCAAAATTCCAGGAAGAACAGGATAAAGAAAGAGCAGCTATTGATACCGAATACAAAACAAAAAAAGAAACCGCATCTGCTGACGCTGAAAAGAAATTCAACGAAGAAAAGGAAAAGCTCGTTGCAGAAAAGACAGCCCTTGATGCAAAAATAGCAGAAAAGGAAACTCCGGCTCTGAAAAAACAGCTCGCATCATTGGAAAAGAAAATTGCCGCTTTTGATGCCGGAAAAGAAACTTTTGTTGCCGATATAATAATGAAAGTGGATATGGAATACGAAGCAAAAGTTTCTCCTCTTGATGCTAAACTTGCAGCAAAAAACGCTGAACTCCAAAAAGACAATAATACATTCCGCAATGCAAAACTTGCTGAAAAGAAAAAAGCTCAGGGAGATTTCGATAACTTTCTGAAAAGAAAAGACCTCTTTAAGAAAAGTATTGACAATCAGGTTGCCATTGCTCAAAAAGAAAGAGATAACAAGATTGAAGCCCGTTCAAAAGATAGAGGCAGGCTTTCAAGTTCATGGGACGATGCTAAGCAGCAGAGGCAGAAAGCTCTTGATCTTAAACTTAAGAACAGTAGAGATACAAAAGACCGTCTGGTAAAAGAAAATGAGAAAATTGATGCTGACATTGCCGCAATAAATACAAAATGGGGAACTGCAAGTGATGATCTCAGAGTGAAATATCAGAGTGATTCAGAAAAATTTGAAACCAGTTGGAAAACCCGTTTTGAGAAAACAGAAAATGAATACAAGGAAAAGAAAGAAGCTGTAGAAACTAAATATGCCCAGCAGCAGATTTCAGAAAAGGAAGCCCAGAAACAGCAGAAAATTAAATGGGAAGAAGAAATTCAGTCTCTGAACGAAGAAAAGCAGAGAAGAAAAGATGCCAGAACAAAAATACTTGAAGATGAAAAATCGAACTGGACTGTAAAAAAAGAAGACTGGGTTAAGGCTGAAGAGAAAAGAAAAGCTGATAAGGCGCAGTTCATTAAGGATATGAAAGATCTTAATACCGAAGACAGAAAAGAAGCGGCAAAACGCAAGAAAGATGCCGACACAAAGTTTGACGAAAACACAAAAGCAATATATCAGAAAGAAATGGATGAAATCTCCGAAAAATTCAAAGAAGAGTATAAGACGACAAAAACCCGTGAGATAGTCGGTGTTAAAACAAGTACCGATATATCTTCGCTTAAAGCTGATGCTCTTTCCAAGAACGGTCTTATAAGACTTCAGAACAAAGATATACTCGGGGCAAGACGCCTTTTTGCCGAAGCTCTTTTTATCGATAAGACAAATCAGATAGCAGTTGATGGCATGAAATCCATATCAGATACTGCAAAATCAATGTACTGGGAAGCTTACGGCATGAAAGACGGAAACAAGGCAAAAGCTAAGGAGATTTTCATACTTCTCACAAAAACGCTCATGCCTTCGAATGAATATTTCATCAAAGCAAAAGTCGCTCTTGACGAACTCAACTGATTTTAAAACAAAAGATAGTCTTACTTAATAACAGCCGTTTGCGAATTTTTCGATATCATCAATGAATTTATCTATATCATTAATAGTTTCGGGAGAAGGAAGATTGCCGAATCTATCGACAGATTTTAATACTATTTCGTGAATTCCTTTGACCTTTATTTCACCTCTTAGAAACTTTGATACTGCAACTTCATCAGAAATTGCAAAAGCCACCATCCCGGAAAAATCTTCGGCAATCAGCATATCGAATGCTTTTTTTAAAAGAGGATATTTATTGAAATCAGGATCCATAAATCTCATATTCTTTCCACTGTAACAGAACTCCAGTTCCGGAAACTTCTCAGTTACCGGAAGCATTTCCGGATAGCTCAAAGCCGAGGCTATGGGTATCATCATACTGCTCGGCGCTATCTGGGATATACTTGAACCATCTTTCAGGATAAGTGCGGCGTGAATATCAACTTCAGGATGCACAATTACTCCCAGCTTTTCCGGAGCGATATTAAAAAGCCAGAATGCTTCTATCAGTTCAAGACCTTTGTTCAGCATTGTAGCACTGTCAACTGTGACTTTGGCACCCATATTCCACACAGGATGCTTTAAGGCCTGAGCAGCATCTGAATTAAGCATCTCATCAATACTCATATCTCTCAATGCGCCGCCGGAAGCCGTAATGAATACTTTTTTTATCTGACAGGAAGGTGTTTTTTCAATAAGCTGCATCAGTGCGGCGTGTTCACTGTCAATCGGAATGATCTTTGATCTATCCGAAGTTACCGCATTTCCGAGAAAAAAACCGGCAATAACAAGAGATTCCTTATTTGCAAGGCATACTGGAATTCCTCTTTTAACTGCTTCAACTGTTATCTTCCAGCCTTCCTTTCCCGGAAGAGCCATGATTATTTTATCCGGCTTCAGATCAAGAAGCTCAAAAAGCGCATTCCTGCCCGCCGAGACATTTCCATCGATCTTATCCACTTTTATTATATCCTCTGAATCCTTAACAACTACAGATTTTATTTTAGGATGTCTTGACAGCATCTGATTTAACCCGGCAATATTACTGCCGGCGCTGCAACCTACAATTTCAAACCTGTCCTTAAATGCATATATTATTTTTTCAGAATTTGTGCCGATAGAACCGGTTATACCGAAAATTATTATCTTTTCAGAGGCCATGGTTTTTCAAAAGCAATGATACATAAATCACTGTAACCGATATAAGAAGCGAGTCTGTGCGATCAAGAATGCCACCATGTCCTGGAAAAAGAGTTCCTGAATCCTTCACGCCCGCCCCTCTTTTTATCAACGACTCAGCGAGATCTCCCAATTGTCCGAGAATCCCTATCAGAAATGCCACCATTCCGACAAAAAGCATTCCTTCAGACTTTAAAAAGAAATATCCGAATATAAGCCCGGCAATAATTGAGAAAGCAGCACCTGAAATAGCTCCCTCCCAAGTTTTGTTAGGTGATATAACCGGAGAGAATTTATGTCTGCCGAAAAATCTTCCTCCAAAATATGCCGCAGTATCACAGATCCAGGGAACTATGAGTGCAAACGCCATCCACTGGTGATCCGGTCTGTAATTTCTGACAAGCGGAAACAGACCGAACCCGAGTCCCAGATAGAAAAAACCTGATAGATACAGAGTCATTCTTTTAAACTTCCGTTCAACAGGATCGGAACCGAAAAGAGACAAGATAGGAATCAGAGCAGCAGCTGATATAATTATCAGAATAAACTGTCTGATCACATCGAAGGAAGTGCTTATCTGTCCTATCGTCAAATCTGCGAAATTATCCACAGGCCCAAGTCCGCTCATCGTCTCAACAAGAATCATCATAAGCACCGCAAACGGCACAAAAAGGTGATCTTTCTTTTCATTGAACATTTTAAGATATTCCGAAAAACCGAAAAATGCTGTGATCATAATAAGATAGACAAAGAAGTTTTGCGGAAGGTAATATACGATCACAAGAACCAGAGGCATAAGTGATAAACCTGTTAGATATCTTTTCCAGTCTTTCATTTTAACTCCT
>DAOQAY010000105.1:0-10585 GCA_035354435.1 bacterium | reverse complement strand
CGATCTCTCAAACTTCGATTTTGCCATCCTTCTCTCCTTCTAAAAAGTTATGCCAAACTTCTGCTTCTTAATATTTTCAGGAAGTTCTCTATATTGCGAGAACTCCATTGTAAAAGTACCTCTGCCCTGAGTTTGTGATCTGAGGCTGGTCATATAACCGAACATTTCCGAAAGTGGAACTGTCGCTTTAATGATCTTTACTCCGCCTATTCCTTCCTCAAATCCCTCTACCTCGGCCCTTCTTGACTGAAGACTTCCTATAACATCGCCAAGATGCTGATCGGGAACACTTATCTCAACTTTCATGACAGGTTCAAGAATTTTCGGCGAAGATTTCTCCTCAGCCTCTTTGAAACAGTTTACTGCGGCCACCTTAAAAGCCATTTCCGATGAATCTACATCGTGGAATGAACCGTCGACAAGCGAAATTTTGACATCTACAACCGGAAAGCCGAATCTACCGCCGCTAACTGCTGTTTTCACACCTTTTTCAACTGCTCCGACAAACTGTTTCGGTATAGAACCGCCTTTTGTGTTATCTTCAAAAACTATCCCGCCGCCGGCAGGAAGGGGTGATATTTCCATTATAACATGGGCATATTGTCCTTTTCCACCAGTCTGCTTGACAAGTTTGTGCTCCATTTTTACAGGCTTGGAGAAAGTCTCACGGTAGCTTACTGTCGGATTTCCAACATTTGCATCCACTTTAAATTCTCTACGCATTCTTTCAACAAGAACTTCGAGGTGAAGTTCTCCCATACCTGATATTAAAGTCTGACCAGTTTCTTCATCACAGCGAACTCTGAAACTCGGGTCTTCTTTTGCAAGCTTTTCAAGTGAATAAGAAAGCTTGTCTTCATCAGCTTTTGTTTTTGGTTCGATCGCAATGCTGATTACCGGCTCTGGAAATTTTATTTTTTCAAAAAGGAAAGGATCCGCTTTCGAACACAATGTCGATCCCGTTGTAGCATATTTGAGACCGACAACAGCACCGATATTGCCTGAAGGAATGGAATCCACATCCTCTCTTTTATTTGCATGCATTCTCAAAAGTCTAGCGATCCTTTCAACCTTTTCTGAAAGAGGGTTGTAGTACTGCTGACCTGTTTTAAGCTCACCGCAGTACACTCTTACAAAACTCAGTTCTCCGACAAAAGGATCAGACATTATCTTAAATATAAGAGCACCGGGCTGTTCATCTGTGGGAAGAACAGTCTTGTCCTTTTCTTTTTTCAGACTTTCAACTTTAATAGGTGGAAGATCGACAGGTGACGGAAGATAGTCGAGAACAGCATCAAGAAGAAGCTGAACTCCTTTGTTTTTAAAGGAACTTCCGCAGAAAACAGGAAAGATAGCGTTATTGATGACGGCTTTTCTTATCGCTGCTTTGATTTTCTCAGGACCGATCTCCCCGTTGTCAAGGAAAAGGGTCATAATATCTTCATCAAAGTCGGAAAGAGCTTCAAAAAGCTTTTCTCTCCACTCTGCAACGATCTCAGCATATTCCTGAGGAACACCGTCTTCAACTCTGTATGTAGAACCGAGCACATCACTGTCGTAAATACAGGTCTGCATCAGAACGATATCAATCACACCTTTAAAACCATCTTCTTTGCCTACCGGAATCTGAAGCGGCAGTGCTCTCGCACCGAGCTTAACCCCCATCATCTTTACAACATGAAAGAAATCTGCTCCGATCCTGTCCATCTTGTTAACAAAAGCGAGTCTCGGAACTTTATATCTGTCAGCCTGTCTCCAGACTGTTTCAGATTGAGGTTCAACTCCGCCTACAGCACAGAAAACAGCAACAGCACCGTCAAGAACCCTTAATGATCTTTCAACTTCAATAGTGAAATCAACATGTCCGGGTGTGTCGATGATATTGATCCTTTTTTCCTTCCAGTAGCAAGTTGTAGCAGCAGAAGTAATTGTAATACCTCTTTCCTGCTCCTGCTCCATCCAGTCCATTACCGCAGTGCCTTCGTGAACTTCGCCCATTTTTCTTGAAACACCTGTATAGAACAGTATTCTCTCGGTTGTTGTTGTCTTACCCGCATCAATATGAGCCATTATGCCTATATTGCGGATATTCTCAAGAGCTATGTCCCTTTTAATGGTGCTCATAAATAAATTCAGCTCCTACCACTTGAAATGTGCGAAAGCCTTGTTTGCCTCGGCCATCTTGTGAGTATCTTCCTTTCTTTTAAAAGAGTTGCCTTTTTTGCCGAAAGCTTCATCAATTTCACCGGCAAGTTTAAGCGCCATCCCCTTTTCACTTCTGTTACGGGAGAAAGTGATCATCCACTTCATTCCGAGAGCCTGACTGTTTTCAAGAGAGATTTCAGTCGGAACCTGATAAGTCGCACCGCCGATTCTGGTTGATTTAACCATTACCTGAGGTCTGACATTGTCAAGAGCGATCTTGAAAACATCAACAGGATTCTCCTTTTTGCCTTTACAAGCTGCTTCAAGCGCATCATAAACGATCTTTTCAGCAGTACTTTTCTTGCCCTGGAGCATAATCTTGTTGATAAACTTCTGAATGAGCACATCACCGTACTTGGGATCTGCATTTACTTCTCTTTTCGCAACACATTTTTTTCTTGGCATTACAAAATCCCCCTGCTTTTACTTTGGTCTCTTTGCGCCGTACTTTGAACGACTCTGTTTTCTGCCTTCAACACCCGAAGTATCATGGGTTCCTCTTACGATGTGATAACGCACACCGGGAAGATCCTTGACCCTGCCGCCTCTGACAAGAACAACACTGTGCTCCTGAAGATTGTGGCCTTCGCCTGGGATGTAGCATGTAACTTCAAAACCGCTTGTCAAACGAACCCTTGCAACTTTTCTAAGAGCTGAATTGGGTTTTTTCGGGGTTGTTGTGTAAACACGAACACAAACACCTTTTCTCTGTGGACAAGCAACAAGTGCAGGGCACTTACTCTTGTTCTTCTGGTCCTTACGACCTTTCCTTATTAACTGATTAATGGTCGGCATCTTTAAATTACTCCTAACAATTACCATTAACAAAAAACTGGGGGGATTATATGGAGCACCTTTGAAGTGTCAAAAAATTGTTTCTTTTTTATCATATCACCATGAAATCATTGGGTGTTTTTCTAATGCAGGTTTTTTGCTTTTTGTATTTTAACTAACTTTGATGTTGTTTTTGACTATAAATAAGTGACTGCGCAGCCGCTCTCTTTTTCATCCGGCTCATCTGTTTCAGTTACGCCATCGTCAGAGACTGCTTCAACATCCGGAACACATTCCAAAGTAAGATATCCTGATTCTCTCACGACAACTGTTTCCGGTTTGTCTTCACCATTTATCATAATTTCGTATTCACCTGCAAAAAGATCAAGTTCAGCTTTTCCGTTTTCACCTGTCACAGCATCGACAGTTTTCGAAAACTCTCTGAATTTCGAAGTCATCATGCCGTATGACTCTTTTTTTCTACCGCCTTCATCTATCAGACCGCCTTTATAAATGAAAGACCCTTTATCCTGCATATCCCAGTAAGTTACAGCGTGAACATCAGATTCACCCATAATAATGGTCAGGAGTCTTTCCAGAAATGCCGATTGAACCTCTTCATCCCATTCTTTGCGCCAGTAACCCATATCAGGACAGCTGTCGTTCATTGCGGCAGGAACACTTATTTCAGTGACATAAACAGGCTTGCCGAGAGTCTCCATCTTCTTCAACTGCCTTCTGACCTCGACAAGATCATACAATGTGACAGCCGATGCAGTTTCGGCAAGTCCGTTATCTTTGAAAAGGGTTACACATCCTCCGTTATACAACTGCTGGCCTATCACATCAAATTTCACTTCTTGCCCGATCAGGTCTTTAAAATAATCATAGGAATTCATTGAGAATATTTTTTCATGATCCGGAACAAACGACTCAACGAATACATTCTGTCCAAAAAAATCAGGTGCGGCATTGATCGTCTTTACTGCATCAGGATTTGCAGCATCAACTGCGCTTATTGCTGTTTTTGTAATACCGGTGATATCTTCCCTTGAAAGTCCGTTCGACGCTGAATAGGCATGTGCTTCATTTATCACAAGCCATTCCTGAATATGGTCTTTATAATGTGTCACAAGGTCGGTTGTATGCTCTGTGACCTCTTTGCTCAATTCGTCTTTTGACATGTTTTTCAGGTAATCAGGCATTATAAAATCGATAAAATACAGGATCGAATGGCCGAAAAGCTCATATCCGAAATCGTGAATTGTTTTATTTCCCGCAACTTTATCCATATATTCCCATCTGTAGGCATCATCAGTCGGCTCGACATCAAGCCAGAGCGTTCCAGCAGTCGCAAAATTGAATCCGTCTGCAAAAGCATTTTCAAATATGGAAGGATCAAGGTCATAAACTCCGGCGAGCACTCCCCGTTTATATTCAGCCTTTTTAGATACTGCTTTTATGCTGATGTCTTTTAAAGGATCGTTATGCTTATTTCTGCACTCCACGGTGATGTGACCTTTTCTATACATCTCTATATCTATAACCGCTTCTTGGAATATCAGCTCCTCTGATTGAAAAACAGCTTCTCCGGCCGCGGTCCTGTATTCTTTATTGTCATATAACCCCTTTATTTCTTTCATTTTTTCCAGATGGCTCGTTGTATCGGCAACTGTTTCAGATAAAAGCGCTTCATATCTTGCGATGGTGCTTTCAGCGACCGCTTTGTCAGTATCTACTGTCATATTTCCCTGCAGATCCGCACAATATCCCGAACCTCCGTTGTCGATCCTGTAGACCATCTTTCCTGATTGCGGAAGCTCTTTCAGAACATAGAATGCATAACATTTTTCAAGAGGCAGATTCAGCGCAGGCAGATTCTTTCCCGATGAATTTGAAACATCAAGCCTGAACACCGGAACAAATCTGTCATCCATATCTACTGCAAAAAGTTCACCTGTTGCCGGAAAATCGACATTCTGGAGAACAAGCTGAAAAGAAGGCTCTGTAACAAGTTCAACGGTCACAGCTTCTGCTCCGACTGTCAACGCTTTTGTAACCGGCATAAATTCATGGATATAATAACCTGCACTGCTTTTTCCGGATGATGCGGCCCCCAAAACGAAAACAGCTGTATTTTCAGGCACTTCAAAAACATACTCATCTATAGTTGACATATCGGCTGTGGCAATTTCGCTCAAATCTGCAAGATTATATACCGCAATATATTTAATTGCGGGCTTTGAACCTTTCGAAGTGAACTTTACATTTAAAGAAACTGCTGAAATAGAAATTGCCGCAAAAAAAAAGACAAGGAAAACGGACACTTTCATTCCAACCTCACATTTTTGAACCCCTCGTTATCTTCATCAGTCCGATAAGTTCATCAAATGACATATCATCCCGTATTCCGAGCCTTGTGAGGGCAAAATCATATTTTACGGGATCATTTGGTGATATTTTCCTGAAATTTTCAGTAATTTCAAGTGCAGTTTTGTAGTCGGCTGACTTTCTTTGCGTGAATCCAAGAATTTTTGCCGCTTTGAACATGTGGGTGTCAAGAGGAATTACAAGATCTGACCTTGATGCTTTGCTCCAGCCTCCCGGATCAACATTGTCACTTCGAACCATCCAGCGCAAAAAGAGATTGAGCCTTTTGCAGGCTGAACCGTCAGCTGGAGACGGCAAAAGATACGATTTCCGGGAATCATTAATGAAATCAGTAAATTTTTCAACACCTTGCAGATATAGATTTTCAAGATTTTCATATTCTGCGAGAGTCTTTTTAACACCTGTCAGAAGTTTCACAATATCATTTGAATCTGTAAACCTGTGCTTGAAACCGGCGTATATTTTCTCAAAGTCTTTCTTTTCGTGACTCAGAATAAAATCGTGCGGGTTCCCATTCATCGGACCGAGTATCTTTCTGACTGAAATGAGGATCTGCGCAACCCTGCCGTAAGCGAGCGAAGAAGCAATAAGCCCCGCAATTTCGCGATCTTTTATATCTTCATAATCATAAAGAAATATCAGCGGATCAGGATTGACAAACTCTCTTCTGTTCAGCTTGACATATAGAGATTCAAGAAGCGGTTTAAGGTCTTGCATCGATTTTTTCTCCTCACAACTTGCTGAAATATACTTCAAATGTCAGCCTTTTCAATTTTATATGGATTAGTGCCTGAAATGTTCTATTTTCTTTGACATCATCTATTTTTGTGATATTCTGCCATTAACTTGACTCAGTTTTGTGAGTTTATGCCATTTTATTGATGGAGATCTGTGATATGATTAAAAGACACCTTTTTGAGAAATTAAAAAAATGGATGATCGACAAGGATCGCAAACCATTAATTCTAAAAGGACTGAGACAAGTCGGAAAAACCTCTCTTTTGAAAAAATTCGGTGAAGAATGTTTTGAAAGCACTGCTTATTTTAATTTTGAAACCGACAAAAACCTTGCCGATTTTTTCAATGGCAGCATTTCTCCTGATCGAATTATCCAAGGATTGTCCATTTTAAGCGGCATTTCAATACAGCCTGGGAGAACGCTTGTTATTTTTGATGAAATTCAAGAATGCAATAATGCGTTAAACAGTCTGAAATATTTTTGTGAAAATAAAAGAGAGCTTCATTTGGTTGCAGCAGGCTCTCTTCTTGGAATAGCACTTTCAAAACCGGCATCATTTCCGGTCGGTAAAGTTGATTTTATGACATTGTATCCTCTATCTGTCAGCGAAATAATAATGTCTGCCGGTAACGATCTGCTTTTTGATAATCTCAAAAAAATAGAACTGCACGAACCCATTCCAGAACCGATTTTTGATCAATACAACGATTTTTTAAAAACATATTTCATAACCGGAGGAATGCCGGAAGCTGTTGCAAAATGGATTGAAAGCAAAGATCTGGAAAAAACAGAACAGATCATCAAAAATATTCTTCAGGCTTATGAATATGATTTTTCAAAACATGCTCCGGCAAAAGATATACCGAAAATAAGAGAAATTTGGGAATCAGTGCCAAATCAACTTGGTCGTGAAAACAAAAAATTCGTTTATACCGCTTTAAAACCCGGTGCAAGAGCGAGGGAGTATGAAGATGCGATCAATTGGCTGAAAGATGCAGGACTTGTTTATAAGATCAGCCGGATTTCCAAACCGAATTTCCCGATTTCTTCGTATGTTGATCCTTCGTCTTTTAAAATATATATGGCTGATGTGGGCTTGCTGAGGGTAAAAAGCAGACTTCCCGCATCTGTTTTTCTTGAATCAAGCAGACTTTTTACCGAGTTTAAAGGAGCAATGAGCGAGAATTTTGTATTAAATGAACTAATCTCGTCAAGTGGTGAGCAGCCATTTTACTGGACATCTGATGCAGCGGCCGAGATTGAGTTTATCATCCAAAGTGACACGAAAATTGTTCCGGTGGAAGTTAAAAGCGGCACAAATGTCCAATCAAAAAGTCTTAAAGTTTACCGCAACAGATACAAACCGGAAGTTGAAATCCGCATTTCGCAGAAAAATGTGGGAAAAGAAAATAATATGATATCTCTACCTCTTTTCATGTCGTCAGAAATACACCGTTTATTGAAAAATGTTTGAACTATTTTTTACATTTTACACAAACGAAGCGTTATGTAGAAAGTGTGACGCCATTCGGCATATTCTACAATTTTTTCAAAGGACTTCTTCTAATTTTAAAGTCTCCGCTCAGGAGACTTTCTTCTAAACCGGCTTCCCTTTCAGTTTTCCCGATCCATATTTTAATCTGACTTTTACAAGATCACGACTTTTGAAATCGACTTCGACTTCGACGGTCTGGAATTTTGAAGAGGTTGAATTATATAGGTTTTTTGAGATCTTTTCTTCGATTATGACTTCATCTATTGTGTTGTCAAGTGACTGCATATACTGGAGTTTTTTATCTTCGAACAATTCGCGTAATATTGCTGCTCTTTCTTTTTTTAATTCATTGGGAACAGGGTTCTCTTTTTCCATTTTTTCGGCGGCGGTTCCTGCTCTGACCGAGAATGGAAAGACATGTCCGTAAGTGAACGGAAGCGATCTTATAAATTCGTATGATTCATTAAATTCTTTATCTGTTTCGCCGGGGAATCCTGTAATAATGTCAGTCCCTATTGACGGTAATTCTTTGTAAACACTGATAATTCTGTCAATCGCCGTTTTGAATTCGTTCGTTGTGTAAGGTCTGTTCATCCTTTTCAGAACTGTGTCAGATCCATGCTGAAGCGGAACATGCCAGTGAGGAAGTATCATTCCAAGCTTTGCATATTCGAACAGTTTCTCATCAATTTCCGGCGATTCAAGCGATCCGAGCCTTACCCTGCCGACAATTTCAAATGCCGATCTTGCTACATCAGCAAGAGTTGAGCCGTCTGTGAGATCTTTACCATATTTTCCGATATGTATTCCAGTCAACACAACTTCATGGAATTGCTCGGCTTTTATCTTTTCAAGCAGTATTTTTATTTTACTTAACGGAACGCTTTTCAAAGGTCCTCGGACAAACGGAATTATGCAGTATGAACAGAACTGATCGCAACCGCTTTGAATTTTCACAAACGGTCTGGAACGGTCAAAGAACGCATCATAAACAAAGCTTTCTCCAAGAACTGTCGCAACATCGGCGATTTCCGGAATGAATTCGATATCATTCACACATTCAAGACTCGGATCGATCTTTCTTGCATAACAACCTGTGACAATAACTCTGCCCCTTTTTAAAAACCGTCTGATCATATTTCTGACCTGACTGTCTGTTGCGGCGGTAACTGTACAGCCGTTTATAACAAAAACATCGGCATCTTCGTCACTTGAAACTATCTGCGAATTTTTGAGTGATTTTTTAAGTTGATCGGTCTCAAATAGATTGACCTTGCATCCGAAGGTGTAGATAGCGACCTTTAAAGGTCTACTTGAGGCCATTTTTTGCTTTGTATTCCTTTATCGCCTTGTGAAGAGCATCCGCCGCAAGGTTCGAGCAGTGCATCTTGTTTGCCGGAAGTCCGCCAAGCTCGTCAGCAACCTGTTCTCTTGTCAATGCAAGTGCTTCATCAAGGGTCTTTCCCTTTACCATTTCAGTAGTCATTGATGATGTCGCAATCGCCGCACCGCATCCGAAAGTCTGAAAAGAAATATCCTCGATCACACCTTCTGGAGTGATCTTGAGATAAAGTTTTATGATATCTCCGCATGTTGCGTTTCCAACTTCTGCGATCGCATTTGCATCTTCTATTTTCCTGATATTTCTCGGATTAAGGAAATGATCCATAACTTTTTCGGTGTAATCCATTCTGACCTCCCGGTCTATTTTTGTTCAGAAATAAATTTGTCATAGATCGGAGAAAAACTTCTGAGCTGTTCAACGATCTTTTTCACTTTTTCAACAGTATAATCAATATCTTCCATTGTCGTATATTTTCCAAGTGAGAAACGGATGCTGGAATGTGCCTCTTCAGGATCGACATTCATCGCGGTTATGACATGGCTCGGTTCGAGAGTTCCTGATGAACACGCAGAGCCGGTTGAAACTGCGATTCCGTCATTGTCGAGTTTAAGCTGTATTGACTCTCCTTCGATGAACCGGAACGATATGTTTGTGATCGTCGGTACTCTGTTTGCCGGATCTCCGACAACTCTTGTGTAGGGAAGCTCGCTGAGCACTCTTTTTTCAAGATGGTCACGAATATCTGCAACATGTTTCATATCGGTTTCAAGCTCGCTCACTGCAAGTTCTATCGCTTTGCCCATTCCTACAACACCGACAATATTTTCAGTTCCCGGTCTTCTGCTTTTTTCCTGATGTCCGCCTGTCATCATCGGTGCAACCCACTTGCCCCACTTGACATAAATGGCTCCCGCACCTTTCAAACCGTAGAATTTATGAGCCGAAATGGTCAGAAAATCACAACCGATCTTCTTCACATCGACTGGAATTTTGCCTATCGCCTGAACCGCATCGACATGGAAAAGGATGTTTTTCTCCTTGGCAATTTTAGCGATCTCAGAAACCGGAAAAATATTCCCCGTCTCGTTATTCACCATCATCACGCTTATCAGACCTGTATTTTCTTTTATTGAGCTTTTCAGCACTTCAAGGTCGAGATTCCCCTTTGTGTCAACTGGAAGAAATGTCACTTCATAGCCGTCTTTTTCCAGTGTTTTTGCCGTGTTATAAACGCTCGGATGTTCGACAGAAGTTGTAATTATGTGATTTTTTCTGATACTTCCGCGAAGCCCCGAAATATAACCGCGAAGAACCATATTGTTCCCTTCGGTCGCACAGGAATTGAAAAAAATCTCCTTCGGATCGGCATTTATCGCAAGTGCCACTTTATCTCTTGCCTTTTCAAAAGCAGTTTTTGCAATACGGCCTTCCAGATGTCTGCTTGAAGGATTTCCGCCATTTTCGGTCAGAAACGGCATTATTTCATCGAGAACTTCCTTCCGCACCGGCGTTGTAGCACTGTTATCAAGATATATTCTGTGTCCCATCAATTTCTCCAAAAATCAAAATGACCCAAACCGAGTCCGCACTTAAATATAATTTCCAAGACTCATTTGTCAACCAGAATTATTTAATA
>DAOQAY010000104.1:0-10665 GCA_035354435.1 bacterium | reverse complement strand
CCGGTGGACTTATATCTGGCGCTGCAGCTACTGTAAGATTTGACGACCTTGAACAAATTGAAAAAGTAGTTCCCATTGTCGGTGGATATTTTCAGGTCGGAGAAAGTGAAAATTTAAGTTACGATACATACCAGAGTCTTTTTGTTTTCAGCGAAACAGGTTCCAACAAATGGGTTTATGATGTTAATGTTGCACCTAGCAAATGTGCAAGACCTTCAATGGTTGCGATCGGTACAACTGAAAAAAGTGCTGCTCAATATGCGGCATTTAACTGTGGAGCAGAAACTTTTTCAAGAGAATCTGATACAGATCAAAAAATATATGTCGTTCAAATAAAAAGAGCTTATAGTGATGAATTAGGAATGAATATTTTTAGTGCATCTGTTAATGAATCGCTTATGAATAATAGTGATGTTGACAGCGGCAACATGATAGTTGACGGACCTATTGCTGCTAACTCACTCGGACAGGCTTTTGCTTTTGGTTCACTTTTTGTTTATCAGATCAGCGGCTATTCAATACCATACTGATCTTATTTAACTTAATAAAGTTTCAGGAGGGGGTTTTGCCCCCTCTTTTTTTTATTGAAGTCATTTGAAATATGTAGTTGACATCTTTCATTCATTTACTATGCTGTTGATGTTTTTTTACGAGGTGAAATGAAGCGATTTTTCATACAAACATTCGGTTGTCAGATGAATATCTACGACAGCGAAAGAGTGAGTGCAATGCTGATCAATAAAGGTTGGATAAATGCACCTGATGCCTCATCTGCAGACATAATTATAATCAACAGCTGCAGCGTCAGGGATAAACCGCTTCAAAAGCTTTTCAGCTGTTCCGGCAGATATCTGCCCCTTGTCAGAAAGAAAGGAACCAGAATATTCATTATGGGATGTGTCGCTCAGCAGCTTGGCAGGGAAATTATTGACAAAATACCTTATATCAGCGGTGTTTTCGGACCTGGAGCGGAAGATATGATCCCTGATGTCATTGCAAAAGGGATCTTTCCATTTGTTTCAAACAGAACCGATCTTCTTGAAAGAGAAGAAATTTTTCCGCCGAATTCTAAAGGCAATTTTTTTGAGCAGTTTACTTCCTCAATAACTGTAATGCATGGATGCAATAATTTCTGCAGTTACTGTATCGTTCCTTATGTAAGAGGGCGTGAAGTGAGCCGTAAAGCCTCTTCAATACTTGATGAAATAGATCTTCTGATATCAAGAGGCGTTATTGAGATCACTCTTCTTGGACAGAATGTAAACAGTTATAAAGATCCTGAAACAGGAATGGACTTCACTGAACTTCTTTACAGAGTTTCACAGAAACCTCAAATAAAAAGAATAAGATTCATGACCAGTCATCCTAAGGATTTCAATGAAAACCTTGCCAAAACATTCCGTGATATCCCTCAACTTATGCCGCATCTCCATCTTCCGGCACAATCAGGATCAGACAGAATACTGGAATTAATGAACAGAAAATACTCCACGGCCCAATATCTTGCCAAGCTTGAAATGGCACGGAACTATGCTCCTGATATTGCTTTGAGCGGTGACTTTATTGTAGGATTTCCTGATGAAACAAGATTGGATTTTGAGCAGACCCTGAAATTGATAGATACTGTAGGGTACGATGTTATATTTGCATTTGCATATTCTCCCCGTCCCGGAACTGCCGCTTCAAAACTTGTAGATAATATTTCCGAAGAAGAGAAATCATCCAGACTTAATGAAGTTCTTGAACTTCAGAGGGAAAAGATCAAACAGGTCAGAATGAGATATCTCGGCAGGACCGTCAAAGTTCTGGTAGAAAAAGAAAGTCCTAAAAGCAGTACTTTGATGGGTCGTAATGAACACAATCTTGTAACCCACATAATTGATGCTGCTGATTCAGATAAAGGCAGAATTATTGATGTCCATATTGATGAAGTTCTTGAAAATACTCTCAGAGGAAGAAAACATGAAAACAGTTAAAATGAAAATTGCCGGTATTTCAATAAATGACGGACTTATGAATCCTTTGATAATCCTCAAAAGCTTCAAAGGGGAAATATTTCCCGTTTCATTGGAAAATCTTGATAGAAAAACTCTGTTTAATTCAGTAATTATGAAAAACTCCATTCAATCAGAGCTTGTTTCAAAACTTTTATCCATGTCAGGAATCAGAATAAAAAAGATCGTTATGGACCGATCTGGAAATAACAAACTTGTTTCAAAAATATTTACTGATGGAAAAAAAGAACCGTCACTTGAAATGTCCGCCGGCGCAGGAATACTTCTCTGTCTTGAAACAGAACTTGATATTACAGTCAATACTGAACTTTTTAAAGACGCCTCTTTCTTTAAAAACAAGATCGATGAAAAAAGAATATTTGAAGATCTGGATAAACTTTTCATCAATGAGTCAGGTTTTGATCAAAATTCAAAAGTACCCAATACGGTCAAAGAAATTGTTCAGTAACAACTGCTTAGAAAAAGTGATTTTTAATCAGAATTGCTTATCATAAACCGTTAAATTAAGTTTTTTCCGGAGATCACAATGCGACTTATCCATCTTAAAGACATTGCTACGCTCGGCAACATTGCTATCGGATTTGGATCATCAATTCTTGCTATCGAAGGACATATCACAGATGCGTGCTATCTGATGATTGCCGCTTTTGTTTTTGACATGCTCGACGGAAATATCGCCCGCTGGACCAAAATGAGCAATCAATTTGGAAAAGAGCTTGATACTATTGCCGATCATGTGACCTATTCTGTATGCCCGTCATTTATTGTTTATGCTTTTTACAGAGAGCTGGGGGTGTTTATCGCTCTTACAATGGGTCTTGTTCCAGTAATCTTCGGGTGTATCAGACATGCCAGAAATCAGGTTTATGATATCAGTTTCCCAAGATTCTGGCTCGGAACTCCCAGACCTGTTTCAGCTTTTTATATAGTTGCTGTTATAGGAACGCAACTCGCCGGAATTATTCCTTATTATAAGTGGATTGCTATTCCTGTCATTTTCTGGATAGGGTATAACAACCTTTCATTCAGACCATTTCTTGCTCATCACGGAAGAAAGTTCAATAAACCTTTGAAATTTTTTATGTCTGCCGCAGTACTTGTTCTTTTTTTATCCGGAGTGGCAACAGGAATTACCGGAAAACCATGGCTTCTGGACTGTCTCCTCTTTGAAATGATAGTTTATACTTTTTTTACACCGCTGGCGTTCGACCCGTGGGATCTTGACGGTTACGCCGAATATGTAAAAAAGAAAAAAGAAGAGATCGCAAAAGATATGCAACCGCAGATTTGAGGTAAATAAAATGATCAGACAGGGGGTAATCCTTGCCAGCGGGCTTGGCAGCAGACTGAACAGTGAAGGTAAAAACGAACCGAAACCGCTTATGACAGTAGGCGGAACAGCTTTGATCGAAAGAGTAATATCTCTCATGAAATCAGCCGGCATTGAACACATTGTGATTGTTCTGGGATACCGCAGCGAACAGATAATAAGCTTCATAAAAGAAAGAAAACTTTCCGGAATCGTAACTGTGATCAATAATGAATTTAACAAAAAGAACGGCATATCACTTCTCAAATCGCGAGAGGCTTTAAAACATGATGAACCTTTTCTGCTTTCGATGGCAGATCATATATTTTCAAATAATTTCTTTTCAGAATTTGTTAAAAAAGCGGAATTGGTGCTTGACGAAAATTCAGTTGTGCTTTCAGTTGACAGGAATATTGAAGGTGTTTTTGATCTCGATGATGCAACAAAAGTATTTACCGAAGGTGAGAAAATAGTGAAAATAAGCAAGGAACTTAAGACCTATAACGCTATTGACACCGGACTTTTTCTTTGCAGTCACAATATATTCGGACATCTTGAGAAAATATATAAATCTACCGGTGATGTTTCGATCTCTGACGGAATGAAGGCTCTTGCTGATGAAGGACGGTTTCTCTGTACGGATATGACAGGGCTGCTCTGGCAGGATGTTGACACTCCTTCAATGAAAAATGAAGCGGAACAGCGACTTATAGACAACTATCTGAACTCAGTTCAGGACAACGATTTCTTTTCAATATCGTTCTTCAACAGGATTGCCAAAGAAATGGCTCTGTTCGTTTTCAAAAAAGAGAATCTCGAATATAGGATAATTGAACCGGCTTTTTTCATTCTTGCTATTTTTATATCAATACTTTCAGCCAGATTCCAGATTATCTGGCCTTCAGCGTTTACGCTCTGTCTTGCTGTGATTCTTAATCACTTCAATATGATAAAAAATGCTGTGAATCTTTCCTCAGATGAAAACAAAACTCAATTTATCTATTCATTCGAGGTTTTAATGGCGATCTCTGTGTTTCCAGCTGTTTTTGATACCTATCTCTTCTTTGCACTTATAATCGCATTTTTAATGCTTTTTCTAATCATTTCTCCATTTACAGGATTCAGCGGAATAATGTCACAACTTCTTCCTGAAATTCCTGAAAAATATAAAAACACTTTTTTCTCACCGTCTTTTTTCGTTATTGTCTATACACTTTGCATCATCTTTTGCATCCCTTCTTTCATTATCGGACTTTCTGTTCTGACATTTTTAGCTTTTTATATCAACATTAACAACACAAAAACAGCAAAATGAACTTGAAAAAACAGAACAACATAGATTTCAGCATAGACATAAGCCCTCTCGTTGATGTCCTTTTCACACTTCTCATCTTTTTCTCTCTAACAAGCACTTTTGTTAAAGAATCAGGCATAAAAATAGACCTTCCGGAGGCTTCATCATCAACGCCCGTGATGTCAACTGAAAAATATGAAATAGCTATCAGCGCCAATGGAAATATCAGCCTTAACGACATTCCTGTTAATTCAATTGCGGAAGTAAAAGAGATCCTTTCAAAATTTGACTCTTCAATGCGCTTAAGGTATGTTATGGTTATTAAAGCTGATACAGCGACACCGCATGGTAAGGTTACGGAAGTACTTGATATTTTGAAGTCGATGAAATTTGAAAATATAGCGGTTGCAACAAGGTCTAAAGAATGAAAAAAAAGATTGCTTTCTGGACACCGTTTTTTATTTTCTCTATTATTGCTCTCTATTTTATTTATGACATAGTTGTAACCACTGCCGGAATATCCAAAAACAAAAAAATAATTGAAAATATTGAGACCGACACAAAAAAAATAGAGGCCGGAATACTTGAGACCAGACTGAAAATGGAAAAATTTCAGAAGGACCCGAAAGCCGCAGAATCAATATTAAGGAATAAATTCGAAATGTTAAGAAAGGATCAGTACTATATAAATGATAAAAATCATTAGCTCCAGACCATTCTTCTATATTTTTACACTGATATTTGCAGTGACATCTTTCTATGTAGGAAACAGTCTCAGCCTGAACATTGCAGTATGGGGTATTTATTCGGTTTTTGCACTTTATATGCTCCTTGTTGAGCAGATAAAACCGCCGTTGCCTCCTTTTGCCATTGTAGTGGTTATAATTACCGGAGGAAAGGAAAGTGTTTTTCTGCCGCTTCTGTTTATTATTCTGCCTTTTATTGTGAATCGTCTTGATCAGATACACTATCTCTGTTTTGCTATTTCAGCCCTTGTCATAATTGTACTCACAGGCGATTTCTTCAAACCTGCCGACTTTACACTTTACATTTTCTTTATACTGTCTGCTTTTGCAGTCTGGTTCTATCACAGAAAAGATCTCTGGCAGCACTTTTTTGCAGAAAAGACCGGACCGGCTCCGGTGGAAAGAATAGCCGATATCGTAAGCGGAAGTATCATTGATGATCCGTTCAAACCTTTAAAAAACTATCTTTTAAGAACCAGTTCTTTTCAGGGAATGAAAGTTGAGATCCACCTGATAGAGCTTCTTCCCGGAAACAGAGCAAGAAAGTATAATACTGACAACATGTTTGAACTCAGAGGACTTATTCATAGAGTTGTACATGATAAAATAGAACTGGCATCTAAGATTCTCCTTGCCGAACAGGAAGATATTCCCATGATGGCGGATTATAATTACAGACTTTATTATCCCATTAGCATGTTTGAATACGGTCCGATGCTCAATGAGCCTGAATATGTTCTTGCTATTGATGTCAAATACAGAGAAAAGAACGGAACCAAAGAAGTTTCTGCTCTCAAACAGGAACTTTTGAATGATTTCCGGGTAATGAAAAATGATATTGTTGAACTTGTGCGGCAGGGCGAAGCATTCAGACAGATATCACTTGAAAAACAGAAAAAGGAGAGTCTATACAGCGGAACTTCCGGAATTGTTGACTCATTCAGCCGGGAATCTTTGTGTCAGGCTGCTGCTCTTGCAATATTTAATGTGGCTCCCGAAGTTGCCGCAGTTTTTGTGACAGAACAGAAAAAAGAGTGTCATATAGGTCATGCATTCAGAATAAAACAGAATGCCAATACTAACGAAACTCTGAAAATCGAGCATATTGAAGAATTCGGAAAAGATGAGATCACAGACCCATCATCTATACACTCACTTATGATAAACGGTAAACTTGACAACAATTATGAACTCTACGGCATAAATAAGAGGAAAGATAATCCTGTTTTCATTAATCCGCCTTTTGCCGAATTGAATAAATACGAAAATATGACCGTCAACCTCATAAAATACAATAATGACATCAAGGGAACAATAACTCTTCTGACAAAAAACAGAGCTGATTCCGACAGTCTGAAAAACAACAGCACTCTTACCAGAATGATCTATAAAGTGGCATCATCAGCTCTGAACAATATTGAAATGTATGAAAAAGTTGAAGAGCTTTCAAATATCGACGGACTGACAGGACTTTACAACAGAAGATTTTTCCAGATTACTATTGACAGAATGGTCAGTGAAGCAAGCAGGACAAATGCAGCACTTTCTATTATAATGCTTGACATCGATCACTTTAAAAAAGTCAATGATACTCACGGACATAAAGCAGGTGACGATGTAATCCGGTTTCTTTCAAGGACTATCAGAAATAATATCCGAAAGGTTGATATTGCTGCAAGATACGGCGGTGAAGAATTTGTGGTACTTCTGCACAACACAAATATTGAAGGAGCGGCAAGACTTGCTGAGAAAATAAGGATACTTGTAAAAGATGCGTCCATCAATGCAGACGGATCTCAACTTAACATTACTTCATCATTCGGAGTTTCATCATATCCTTCACTTTCACTCAGCGCCGGACAACTTGTCAAGGATGCCGATCTTGCTTTATATTATTCCAAGGAAAACGGACGGAATATGGTCACATTATTTTCAAAAGAGATCGGACAGCCTTCAAAGAATGAAGATGACACCGATAATTAAGATTGGACAATAAAATGAAAATTCTTATTACAGGAACAGCCGGATTCATTGGATATCATACAGCAAAAAGATTGTTTGAAAGAGGCGATACTGTAACCGGTCTCGATATTATCAATGACTATTATGACATAGATCTTAAATACAGCCGTCTTGCGGATTCCGGCATAGAAAAGCACCGCATTGAATATGGAAAGAAAATCAAAAGCACAAAATACACCAACTATTCGTTTATCAAGCTGGATCTGAAAGATAAAACCGGTATCGACACCCTTTTCAAGTCTGAAAAATTTGATGTTGTCTGTAATCTTGCTGCTCAGGCCGGTGTAAGATATTCACTTACCAATCCCGAAGCTTACATTGATTCCAACATTGTCGGGTTTATGAATATTCTTGAAGCTTCAAGGCATAACGGGATAAAGCATCTGGTCTATGCATCGAGTTCAAGTGTTTACGGCGCGAACGAATCTCTTCCCTTTTCAACTTCAGATAATGTGGATCATCCCATAAGTCTTTATGCGGCTTCAAAAAAGTCCAACGAACTCATGGCGCATGTTTACAGCCATCTTTTCAGAATTCCTTCTACCGGACTCAGATTTTTCACAGTTTACGGTCCATTCGGAAGACCCGATATGGCGCTCTTCATTTTCACTAAAGCCATACTGGAAAACAAAACTATCGACATTTTCAACTATGGCAAAATGCTTAGAGATTTCACCTACATTGATGACATTGTCGAAGGTGTTGTCAGAGTTATCGCCTCTCCACCTGCCGGAAACAAGCTCTGGGATGGTAAAAATCCTGATCCGTCTTCGTCAGGAGCACCCTATAAAATTTATAATATCGGCAACAATACCCCTGTTAAACTCATGGATTTTATAGAAGCAATAGAAGAAAAGCTCGGGAAAACCGCTCAAAAGAACATGATGCCGCTTCAGGCAGGCGATGTCCCTGAAACTTATGCAGATGTCCATGACCTTGTTGAAGATATGCACTATAAACCGTCAACCGATATCAAAACCGGCATAAGTAATTTCATTGACTGGTATCTGGAATATTATAAGAACTAGATCCCTACACCGGAATATTTAAAGATCTTTCTGATCGAATCGTCTGTTGAATAGATGTTCCTGAGATCAAAGAAAAAGTCGTCTTTCATCAATGATTTTGTTTTTTCAAGGTCGAGTCCTCTGAACTGGTTCCATTCGGTGAGTATCACAACCGCACTGCTTCCGTTGGCAGCTTCGTAACTGTCTTCACAGTATTCAATGTTGTCAGAATAATCAGCAAGCCGCCACTTTGCCTCTTTAAATCCCTGAGGGCAGAAAACTTTTATTTTCGCGCCTTTTTTTATAAGTTCAGGAATTATAACAAGGCTCGGGGCATCTCTCATATCATCAGTTTCAGGCTTGAATGTAAGACCCAGAACACCGATAGTTTTTCCTTTTACAGAGCCCATCTCATTGATAATTTTATCGACCATTTTCATTTTCTGGATCTCGTTGGCTTCAATTGCGGCTTTTATGACTCTGAATTCCAGACCGTTCTTGGCAGCAATATCAACTATCGCCTTTGTATCTTTAGGAAAACAGCTTCCGCCGTAACCGCAGCCTGCATGAAGGAACTTCGGACTTATTCTGCCGTCCATACCCATCGCTCTGGCTATTTCCTGAACATTGCCGCCCACTTTTTCTGAAAGAAGCGCCATTTCATTGATAAAAGATATCTTCACAGCCAGAAATGCATTGCTTGCATATTTTATCATTTCGGCGGTTTCAATATTTGTGGTCACAAACGGAGTGTTATTTATGTAAAGAACCCTGTAGACCTTTTTCATTATATCTTCAGCCTTTTCAGATTCACAACCGATAACTATTCTGTCGGGATGAGTAAAATCATGTATTGACTTGCCTTCTCTTAAGAATTCAGGATTGGAAACAACATCAAAATCAAGCTCAAGACCCCTTTTCTCAAGTTCATCTTTCACGGTTTTTTTTACAAGTCTGCCTGTCCCGACAGGAACTGTGGATTTATCAACAATGACCTTATATTTATCCATGTGCTTTCCAATATCTGAAGCGACCGCCAGAACATATTGAAGATCGGCACTCCCGTCATCTTTGGGGGGCGTTCCGACAGCAATAAAAAGAACTTCCGAATTCTTCACAGCATGATCAATATCTGTTGTAAAACTAAGCCTTTCGTATCTGACATTTCTTTCAACAATATCATCAAGCCCAGGCTCATAAATAGGCATAACACCTTTTTTCAGATCATCGATCTTTTTTTTATCAACATCCATACATATTACTTCATGCCCGAAATCGGCAAGACATGCACCTGCAACAAGCCCGACATAACCTGAACCAATTACACCGATCTTCATATTCACCTCTTGAATGTGAAATTAACAAAAATAACCGCAGGATATTATCAGGTTGATACATGAAGTTCAAGAAAACTGCTTTATCTTCCGAAGCATTTTTCTTACAAAACCCGTAATTCCTGGAGACAGCCCGTGCATTTTCAATACTTTTATCAGACAAAGGTTGGAATGCAGAAAATTTTTTATAGAACTGGTATTCTGTCCGCCAGATCTCATTCTTACAAGGGTTTCAGGCAGATAGATTATTTTGGCACTGTCATCAAGAAAAAGCCTCAGCATCCACTCATGATCAGATGCAAACGAGAGATCAAGACTGTAATATCCGTTCTTTTCATATACAGACCTTTTCACAAAGAGTGAAAGATGCGGCGGGATCCACCACTGGTTCTGCAAGTTCTTCTTTTCATAGACCCCGGCTTTCCAAACCCTTGAAATCTTTCCGCTTTTCTTATCATAGAACTCTGTATCACCATAGACCGCATCGGCTCCTGATGACACAAAAGAATTTACTATCCTTGCAACAACATAATCGTTAGAGAATACATCTCCGGCATGTAAAAGAGATACTATTTCTCCTTTTGCCGACATTACACCGCGGTTCATTCCATCATACATTCCCGAGTCGGGACCGGGCAGAAAAATGAAATTGCCGCTTAGATTTTTTATTAATTCAACAGTTTCTCTTTCCGAGCCTCCGTCAACAATTATGTGTTCAATATTTCTATATTTCTGAGAACTTACACTTTGAACTGTTTTCTGAAGCCCGGCAGGGTCGTTCTTTACAATTGTTATTACAGAAACTTTCATATCTTTAGATATTCCAAACCGGGCTGATTATCAACTTATTATTCAGCAAATTATAAAACAGAACACCCGCAACCGGAATCTTTTGATTTTATTTCAGGATTATCGTCAGCAATATCAGCATCTTCATC
>DAOQAY010000103.1:0-10685 GCA_035354435.1 bacterium | reverse complement strand
AGTCTTTTGTGTCATAAAAGATATATTCAAAGTTGAGTGCATACTTTCTCAGATATTGAGGGACACTTATTGATTCACAGAAACTGCTTTTCACATTCCATTTGCCATGACCGTGATAAAACACTACCGGAATGATAACTCTGAACTTTCGCTTTGCTTTGTAATCTTCTTCAAGCATGAGATACTGATATTTCAACAACTGCCAGAGAATGTTTTCATCCATGTAGGATTTGTGCTCAAAAAGCAGATAGATATCGACGACTTTCTTTCCGTTCTTCGTTTTCATCTTAATCACAAAATCGGATAGATGACTTGAAAGTGAATCATCAACGAATCCTGTCGGCTCGATCACAGATGTGCCGAAATCGAGCTTCTTGACTATCTCAGCAGGCAGCACGCTCTTGATGAAGTCATTGGTATTACTGATATTTGAGAATGTTTTGATGAAAAAATTGTTATGCGGCTGTCTTATTTCGCTCACTCGAATCTCCAGATCTCTGAATTTTATAATTCGAATTGAGATTAGACAGAAAGAATCCGTAAGTCAAGAAAAAAGTGTGGAGCCGAGATCTCATTTGCCATCGGCGGGTAAATTCACCATAAACTTGATATTCGGTCTGTTTTATAGTACTTCAGACACAGTTTTTTTTCTTTTAAAAGGATAGATATGTCAAGATTGAATGAAGAGATCGCAAAGCGACGGACTTTTGCTATAATCAGCCACCCTGATGCCGGTAAGACGACGCTTACCGAGAAACTGCTTCTTTTCGGCGGTCAGCTTCTCACTGCCGGTGCGGTAAAATCGAACAAGATCCAGAAAAGCACAACTTCAGATTTCATGGAGATCGAACGGCAGAGAGGCATTTCTGTCTCCACTTCTGTCATGAGCTTTGAATATAGAGATCTGAAAATAAACATTCTCGATACTCCCGGGCATCAGGATTTCTCTGAAGACACATACCGGACTCTGACTGCCGTTGACAGCGTAATTCTTGTTGTTGATTCTGTAAAAGGTGTCGAGTCACAGACTGAAAGACTTATGAATGTGTGCCGGATGAGAAAAACGCCGGTAATCATTTTCATTAATAAACTCGACCGAGAAGGTCAGTCACCGTTTGAACTGATGGATGAGATCGAAACAAAGTTGAACATTAAGGTACGCCCTCTTACCTGGCCGATCAGCAGAGGAAAATCTTTTAAAGGTGTTTACAATCTGCATAAGCAGAACCTCAATCTTTTTGAAGCAAATTCAGAAAGAATTGCGAAGAATATAGTTGAGATCAATGACATCAACCAGCCTGAACTCAATGAATATATTGGTGATTTTGCCGACAAACTTCGTGAAGATGTGGCACTTATCGAAGGCGTTTACGATCCTTTTGACAAAGAGGCATATCTTTCTTCTGATGTAGCTCCTGTATTTTTCGGAAGTGCTGTGAACAGTTTCGGGGTTAACGAGCTTCTTGATACTTTCTGTGATATCGCGCCTGAACCGATGTTCCGGATGACCGACAAACGAAAAGTAATGCCTGATGAAAACTTGTTCACCGGGTTTGTTTTTAAGATCCATGCTAACCTTGATCCGCGTCACCGCAACAGAATGGTATTTGTCCGTATCTGTTCAGGTATTTTTGAGCAGAAAAAATATTATCACCATGTCAGACTCAACAAAAATTTGAAATTCAATACACCTGCAAGTTTTGTAGGTCAGAAAAAAGAAAACATTGAAGAAGCATATCCCGGTGATGTCGTCGGTCTTTATGATGTCGGTAATTTTAAGATCGGTGACACACTGACAGAGGGCGAAGTGATGAATTTTCAGGGCATCCCCTCTTTCAGTCCTGAGATATTCAAACTTTTAAATAACAGATCTTTTGAAAAGGTGAAACAGCTTGAGAAAGGAGTCCTTCAACTTTCCGAAGAAGGAGTTGCTCAGCTTTTCATACAGGATCAGGGACGGCGTAAGATCATCGGCACTGTCGGACAGCTTCAGTTCGAGGTACTTCAATACCGCCTGTTGAACGAATATGGTGCAGATTGTGATTTTTCACAGCTCAAATTTACCAGAGCCCGCTGGATAACATCTAAAAACCCGGCAAAAATCACTGAATTCTGCAAATATCAGAACAATCAGATCGCAAAAGACAAAGACGGCAATCTTGTGTTTTTTGCAGAATCAGACTGGATGCTCCAGTTTTATATGAAAGACCATCCCGACATTGAATTTCACACAACATCAGAATTTAAAACCAGACAGATTTAAGAGATTGACTTACAACCTTCCACCACTTATAATCCGCACGATTGTTAACTTGACTGAGGATTTTTATGCTTCTTAAAGGTAAGGAACTTGCTGATAATATTGTGAAAAAAATACAGAATGAAAATCTTCCGTCCATGACACTTGCTGTTTTTCATCCGGTCGGTGATGCAGCTGCGGAAAGCTATCTGAAAATGAAAGAAAAGTGGCTGGCAAAGATCAATGCAAAAATAAGGATATATCCGGTTTCAGCAAGCACTCCGCTTGTAAAATTCTATGAACAGCTTGATGAGGCTAACAGCGATCCATCCATTCATGGAATTATGGTCGAACTTCCTCTTCCTATTGATGTGAATTACTGGAATCTGCATACAAAGATACATCCGCTTAAAGATGTCGACGGTGTAACATTCCGTAATCAGGGAGAGTTTTTTGCAACTATCACTGAAAAGATTGTCCCCTGCACAGCTGTCGCTTCTATAAGACTTCTTGAATTTTTTGATATCCCGATTGTCGGAAAACATGCTCTGATAATCGGCAGAAGTAATATCGTCGGACTGCCGCTTTTTAAGCTTTTTCTCAACCGCAACGCCACTCCTACAACAGCTCACAGACATACTGAAAATTTAAGGGATCTCATAAAAACATCTGATATCATTGCCATTTCAGCCGGAAAGATGGGGCTTGTCGATTCATCTGATGTCAAAGATGGAGCAACGGTCATTGATATTGGAATAAATGTCCTTGATGACGGCAAAGTTGTCGGTGATATGATCGTAAAAGATGATAACGAGCAGAACAGGATCAACTATTCACCAGTTCCCGGCGGAGTCGGAGTCGTGACAAATGCCGTAATGCTCGAAAATCTGGCTAAATGCTATAAATTTCAGAACAACCTTTTCAGGAACTCATTTTGATGAAACGCGTGTCGCAGATACTCGGTTCAGAACACAGCACGATTTTAAAGCTCATAATCAACTGGACTGAAATTGCAGGCGTTTCCAACAGGGAACTCATGATCCCCGTCGATATCAGAGACAGAACGCTCATAATAGTCGTGCCGAACGGAATGGTTGCAAAAACATTTGTAAGGTTCAAAAACCAGCTTTTATCAAATATCGGCAACATTGTAAGGAACAGCGGCATTTCCGATATTAAATTCATAGTTGACACTACAAGGTTCAAAGAAAAGAAACCCGTCAAAACAGATCCTGAAAATATAGCTCCGGACCTTTCACCTGAAGAGATCCTCAAGAAAAAGCATGAACTCGAATCAAAAGGAATAAGCCCTGCCATCGCTGAATCAATGGCAAGAATAGAGCTTATCTGGCAGAAAAAGAAATAATGCTGTTTGATAAAGAGCAAATACTACGGATCATAATTGAAAAACCGCTCGCATCATCAGCTATAATTCTGCTTTACCGGGGAAATGTGATCGAAAAGAAAACCTTCACATCTAACTGGAATCTTTATAACCACCTTGAAACACTATCGGTTTCCAACAGATTTGACAGTCTGTTAATCGCATCTCATAAACCTGTTCTGCTTAATGAGATTAAAAATTTCATGGATGGCAGGCTTGTCAGTTTTATAGGAATCGTAACACATAACGAAGAGAAAATTCCGCTTGAGATAGAATATTTCTGCAAGAACGGTTCTTCAGTAAAATCTGGAAGATCGCCTTTCTTTCTGTTCAAAGAACCCGGTACCGCACAGAAAAAAGATCCCGAAATGCCTGCCGCTGCTGCGCTTTTTCTTTCAAGTTCAACGACAGACTACATTTCAGAGAGCATAAAACTTCTTGAAGATGCAGGATATCTTGTCATTGAAACAAAGGTTTTCGGGAAAGCTTTTTCGACGAACATCCTGACTTCAATATCAGAATGGGTTAAAAACAATTCAAAAATAAACACAGTTGCCGTTTTTTTTGAAATGAAAGCCGGAAATCTCTCAAAACTTGAAAAAGCAACCGGGCTTGAAGTGCTTTCAAGAGAAGACCTCGTGATTTCAATATTCAATTCAAGAGCACAGGGATCAAGCGGAAAGCTCAAGTTTGCAGGAGCACTCATTGCAAGAGAGAAAGCTCAGTTTCGCAACAAGGTCCAGGGATTAAGCAGAATAAAAGGCGGTATCGGACTTAAAGGTCCCGGAGAAACAAAAGAAGAAGAAAGGAAAAGAATACTGAAAAATAAAGAAAAAACTGTAAGAATTGATCTCAAACATGAAACAGAAAGACTTTCGATTCAGAGAAAGTTCAGAGAAAAGAGTGCGATAAGGACCGTTGCTATTGTCGGATATACAAATGCCGGCAAATCCACACTCTTCAATTCCCTGCTTAACCGGAAAGTTGTTGAGGAAAGCAACCGTTTTTTCAGCTCAATTGACCCGAAGATACAGAAAATGACATTTAACAGGAAAGAAGTGTTCCTGATCGACACAGTAGGGTTTATTTCCGAAATGTCGGAAGATATTATTGAAGCCTTCCGTTCGACATTCACAGATATCGCATCATCAAACCTCATCCTGCACATTGTCGACTCTACATCAAAAGGATGGAACAGAAAAAAGAAATTTGTTGAAGACCTTATGCTCGAAAACGGAATAGCCAGGGAAAATATCATCACACTTTATTCAAAAAGCGATCTGGTCAAGATAAAACACCCGGTGGCTAACGGTTTTTTTTACAGTTCACTAAAAAGTGAAGATATTTTAAAAATACGCAACTTTATCATATCATTCCTTTTCCCGGACAAATGACTTCCCGGCAGTTCAAATATTGACACACCCAGCCAACTGTGTTAATCTCTTTGTGCGTTATTAATTATGGAGGATACTATGAACATTAATTATGCTTTCAGAGGTTTTGACGAAAACAGTGACGGATTAAAGGATTATGCATCCAAGAAATTAGCAAAAGTATCCAAACTCGTATCAGCCAATACGCTTATCGAAGTTATCTTTCTAAAAGACAAGAATCTCAAAGTTACTGAGATCAAACTCAATCATGACGGTGAAGAATTTGTCGCAAGTGAGACTGACGACAAGGAATTCAGCGCTTCAATAGATCTATGTGTTGACAAAATAACGAAACAGATAATCAAGGCAAAAGACCGGAAGGTTCATTCCAGAAGAGTATAGCTGCCTTTGAAAAGTGGGCGGGTAGCTCAGTTGGATAGAGCGTTGGCCTCCGGAGCCAAAGGTCGTGGGTTCGAATCCCGTCTCGCCTACCATTGTACAGGATGATAAGAAAAAAGATCTTTTTGTGGCTATTAATTGCTATATTTCCATTACCGTCATATTCCAAAATTCCGTTCAATACATTCGAAGAAATAAATTCTGTACATAAATTGATAGGTTATCATTACAAATCGGTTCTTATTCCAAGACTTTTCATTAATAAATTACCGGTTGAGATAAAATCAATTCATGGTGGAAAAAGGACACGGTTCTTCATTAAAACGGTTCTACCTTTGATTCTTCTTGAAAATGAAAAGATAGAAAATGAAAGAGAAACTGTGCTTAAAATCGCTTCAAAAGATCGTTGGAATGAAAAAGAGAGAGATTTGATCTATAAAACAGCTTACAAATACCGGATTATCCCCAAAACTACCGATATTTCAAAAATTTCAAAAGATGAAATTGAAAAAATACGATATTTTCTTGATCACAGAATAAGACCGGTCCCTGTTCCGATAGCTCTTGGAATGGCGGCACTTGAATCAGGATGGGGTTCAAGCAGATTTGCACTTGAAGCTAACAATCTTTTCGGACATACAACTCAGGATATATCAAAAGGATTGAAACCGAATAACTGGAAAGGCACTGAAAGACATATCAAGAAATTCGAAACTCTTTCTGATTCAATTGCAACATATCTGCTTAATCTAAACAGGAATAAAACCTATAGGAAATTCAGAAATCTCAGACGGGAATATCCAACTAATTACACCATGCTTTCTACGGGGTTTGTCAAATACAGCCGAATAGAATATGAATATGTTGAAAGGCTTCAGCTGATAATTGCAAAGTTCGGACTTGATCGTTATTTTGATGCTAAATTCGACAGTTCAGAAAAGATCAAATTTGTTGAAAAGATTAATCAACCGTATATCAATTAAAAAACTATATTACAGCCGCAACCTGATCCTCCAAGTTCAAAGACTTCCTTTTCAACTGAATCTAAATCAGTATCGGATTGGTCAGTATCAGATTGGTCAGTATCGGAAGCATCTTCGTCAGCGATTTCGTTATCTTCATTAATGATCTCTGTGTCTTCATCAATAACGATGTCATCATCAACAATAGCTGTATCTTCGTCAATAATTACATCATCATCAGGTTCATCGACCCATTCTTTAACTTCAAGTGTATAATCTCCTGATGTGCCATCAGTACCTTCAACAACTATGAATATTGTTCTGTCTTCTGTCGCTTCATATATAATTGTTTCAACAGCTGAAACAGACACATCATTTGCATAAGCTGCACACGCTTCATTATCTCCGCATGTTCCTGTAACAACAAGTACTCCGTCAAATCCTTCCGCAGGTGTGAGTGTTATCTCAACTTTATCACCGGTTTTCATATCATGTGAGTAGATATAGTCAGGTGATACATATTCCGTAGTTTCACCTGCTCCGCAACCTGTACCATAACTTGTGATATCCGAACTTCTTCCGGTTGTCGAGCCTTTATGAGTATATGGAAGCTCTGTGATTTTTTCAGGGTCTTCACACAATCCCGATTCATCTGAAACATTAATCGTGATCGTTGCTTCAGTTTCATTATTAGTATCACTTGCCTTAATTGTAAGAACATATTGCGGTGTCGTTTCGTAATCAATAGTGCTGTTATCTGTTATTGTGATAATTCCGGTATCAACACCAAGCGTGAACACGCCGTCTTCGTTGCCTGAAACGATGGTATATGTAATAGGATTAAGAGTGCCGTCGGCATCTGTTGCTATAATTATGCCGGCGACAGTTCCGACATCTGCAAACTCACTTATGGTAAAGGATTTATCACTAAGAACAGGTGAATTGTCATTGAGATTGTTCAATACTATTTCAATAGTTTTACTGTCACTGTTTTCATCATCAGAAACTAAAATCGTCAACAAAAACGAAGAGATTTTTTCAAAATCAAGTTTTGACATATCGGCAACATATATTTTTCCATTATTATTTATACTAAAGGCTCCAGTGCTATTACCTGCCACAATTGAAAACAATGAAACTCCAAATATGTCACCTGTCACAAGAACTGTACCTGCAAGTGTTGCTGCACTTGTGTTCTCATTAATTACAAAGGACTGACCGCTTGTTATTTCTATCGCTGTTTTTGTTGTGAATGATAAAGTTTCACCATAACCAGTTTCTACACTATTAGTTGCATATGCTCTGTAATAATAAAGCGTTGCCGGCATAAGATCAGTAAACTGGAGAACAAATGACATATCTACTGAAAGATCGTTCACACAGATATCTGTTATATTTGGAATTCCTGTTGTGTTGTAACAAATTCCTTTTGCTGTTATTGTAGATCCTCCGTCACTTGTTATAATAGCACCGGCATCGGCCTTTCTAGTTGTTATGTTCCCAGCCACACCAGTTGTTATTTCAGGTGCCTTCGCATTAATAGTGAGTTTCCCGGAAACATATTTGAAAGTGTAGTTATCATCCGATCCGCCTGAAACTGTGATGTCATATGGTCCGACCGGAGATAATTCATCAACTAGTGTTGATGCTTCCGGTTTTGTATCTATATCATCTTCATCATCACCGTTTACAAAACCGCTGTATGTGATTGTGAATTCCGGATTCGCTTCGCCATAATTCCTTTCTTTATCATCCGCTGTCGCTGTAAGTTCAACCGTGCCGACATTTATCATGACCTGCGCTGTTGCAATTTCATAGTTCGCCGTATCAGACGGTGTAAACTCCACGCCGAGTGTCTGCATGAGTCCTGCATTGAGAACCGTTCCTTCTGATGGTAAATATACAAATGTTCCAGTTACATCAGCTGTCGCATTAAGCTGAGTTGCATCAAGTGCAGTTCCATAAACCATATCGGCAGGATCATCCCATGTAATTACGGGAATAGCTTTATTTACATTTACTGTTACTAAACCGGTTACGACTCTGTATGTTGCAAGGTCATTCGGCGTAAAAGTTACAGAAATGTTTTCGTTTGTTCCGGCATTGAGAACTTCATCGGGATCATCAAAGCTGAAAATTCCAGCAACATCGACCCCTTCATATTTTGCAGTACTTCCAGACAACGAAGATTCTCCGAGTGCCTGACCGTAAGTGATATATGCTGCATTCCATGTCACTTCAGGAGTTGCTATAAACAGACGATATTTGCCTTCGAACAATTCGAACATCGTATCAGCTGAAATATTTACAGCCGGAATAACATCGAAAGCATCGGTAACCCACGCTCCTGAAACAAAATTCCCGTCAGGAAGAGTAATATAGTACGCTGATATGTCACTCCAGATGCCTTCATATTCTCCAAGAGCACCCGTTCTAGTCCAGTACACATCAACACCGGATGCCACATCAGCTCTTCTTGCCGTTGCTGTAGCCTGATCAGAAAACCAGTCAAAGACCGTACCGTCACCAAGTTGTGCCATTCCACCAAGTTCAGTACGGGAAGAGATAAATACATAATCTGTTTCAACGCCGCCGGTTGCTGTATTAACCCATGGAACATCTGTTACCTGAAGTGAATCTAAAAATGCAGGTGAAAAATCCGCAATGAAACCGCTATTCAGCCATGTCCTTAAACTCGCCGCACTCCAGTTGTTGTCCCAGACACTGTTAAAAGCTCTTCCTCCTATTCCGCTTGTGGATGAAAGAGTAACACTTTCAACACCACCGTAATTAGTATGAACGACACGCCATTCAAGAGGATTTGTATTCCATTCCCAGGTATCGTCATAAACAACTGCTCCGAGTGGAAGTTCTGATGCAGGGATCAGCATTCCAAGTTCTGAAGTCGTAAAATTGACCTGATCTCCATATGCCGTACCAGCGGAATTCGTCGCATATGCCCTGACATGATAAAGCGTTTCGGGGGTAAGCTCTGTGAGAACAGCTGTAAATGAATTTGAGATGGCATTACTGTTAACACACAAATCATCTGTGTCAGGATCTTCATTTTCGCTGTAGCAGACACCTTTTGTAGCTATAGAATCACCGCCATCGCTTGTTATGCTTCCACCAGATTTAGCCGATTTGGAGGTAATGCCAATAACTGCCGCTGTATTAAGAACAGGAATGATGGCATTTATCGTAAGTGTCCCTTTCACATATTTGAAGGTGTAGTTATTGTCACTTCCGCCTGAAACTGTAATGTCGTAATCACCTGCCTGTGAAGTAATAACCGCTTCTGAGGATGCTGTCGGCTTTGTGTCAAGGTCATCAGAATCATCACCGTTTACAAATCCTTCATACATCATCGTAAATTCCGGATTTGCATCACCAAAATTACGGGTCTTGTCATCAGCTGTAGCTGTAAGTTCCGCTGTATTGACATTTATAGTAACCGTTCCTGCCACTGTGTTATAATCTTCGCTGTCGGGTGTAAATGTCATATCAACTGATTGAATGGCTCCTGCATTAAGCGTTGTTTCCGGTGCTGTAAATGTGAATATTCCCGCAACTGATGCCGAACCGCCAGTCAAAGTTGAAGCTGAAAGTGCCTGACCGTATGTGATATCAGAAGCGTCAGGCCATACGGAAACTGCCGGGGTTCCTTTCAGTGTTGTAAAATTCTTTATCCCGCCGTAAGTATTTCCTGCACCGTTTACTGCATAAGCACGGAAATAATATGTTTTATTCGGATCAAGTCCTGAAATTGTTTTACTGAAAATACCTGTCCCTGAACCGTTTGCATCCTGGATTACGCCCGGTTCGCCTATTGCGGGCGTTGTATCTGTAATTGAATAGACGACTCCTCTTCCTGTCACTGTTCCGCCACCGTCAGCAGTCACATTTCCTCCCAGAACTGCTGAACCTGCCGTTACAGATGATGTGTCTGCTGAAGAAACTGCCGGAGGTTCAATAATCGTAATATTTTTGAAAGTTGTACATGAATTCTCATCAGTAACTGTGCATGTCCATGTTCCTGCAATGAGTCCTGTCACACTGACACTTCCGTCGCCTGCCGGATTGCCGGGTGTCCAGTTATATGAGTATCCGCCGGCTCCGCCTGTTGCCGTATTGACACTTGCGGCTCCATCCGATCCGCCATTGACAGTAACATTTGTCTGCGATGCAATTGTCAATCTCAATTCTTCCGGCTGTGTCAGATTGAACTGCGTAGATGCTGTACAGCCGTTTGCATCTGTCGCTGTAACCGTCCATGTTCCTGCTGTAAGTCCTGTGACACTCAGCGTTCCGTCACCTGTCGGATTGCC
>DAOQAY010000102.1:0-10698 GCA_035354435.1 bacterium | reverse complement strand
CATTCGGCGGCGGTGCGGCACTTTCTGAAAAGAACTATCGTGCCATCAGATCTAACTGTCTGACAATATGGCTTTTTGCAAATGCGGAAGAAACGCTGAAACGGATTGGATCATATCTTTTAAAAAGACCTCTGCTTTACAACTGCGATGACCCTCTGGAAAAAACAGATGAACTTTTAAAAAGAAGAATCCCTTATTATGCCGAATGTGCAGATTTAATTATTAATTCTGAAAACACGCATCCTTTTGAAATTGCGGAGATTATCGTTGGAGAAATTAATAAGACCTTCCGCAATTAGCGGAATTGTGAAGGTTCCATCTTCAAAAAGCGTTGTCCAGCGGGCGATAGCCATTGCACTTCTTGCAAACGGAAGATCTGTCATTTCAAATGTTTCTTTCTGTGATGATGTTTTAAATGCCATTAAAATAATCAGATCGCTCGGTGCTGCCGTTCAGATCTCAGATGAAACAATAATCATCGAAAGTTGCGGATTCCGGAATATGAAAATCGAAGAAGGAACTGTCATCAACTGCGGAGAGTCTGCACTCAGTTTGCAAATGTTCAGTGCGATTACGGCACTATTTGATAAAAAAATCTCCGTTACCGGAAAAAAAACTCTTTTAAACCGCTCTGCCGGCAATATAGAACAGTCGCTTAAAAAACTCGGCGTTTTCTGTTCAACTGACAACGGCTTTCCTCCCGTGATCATAAAAGGATCTTTAATTCAAGAAAAAATTCAGATAGATGCATCATCGACAAGTCAATTTCTGACAGGATTGCTTATCGCACTTTCTGCAACCGGAAAAGAACACAAAATAACAGTTCAGAATCTCACTTCGAAACCTTACATTGATATCACTCTTGAACTTTTAAAAAATGCAGGTGTCAATGTAATCAATAACAACTACTCAGAGTTTTTTATACCGGCATCAGAGCTTCAACCGATCTCAATAACTGCTGAAAGTGACTGGTCTGGAGCAGCTTTTTTTGCCGTGGCAGGAGCAATATGCGGTAAGGTTGAACTGACCGGACTTGATATAAATTCTGTCCAAGGCGATAAAATTATTCTGAAATATATCAAAAAGGCAGGAGCGATTGTAACAGTATTTGAAAATTCCGTAATTATTGAAAAAAACCTTCTGAAATCTTTTGAAGCCGACTGCACCGATACTCCCGATCTTTTTCCACCGCTTGCCGCACTGGCAGTCCATTGTGAAGGAACAAGCATAATTCACGGAGTTAACCGTCTTGCGAACAAGGAATCCGACCGGGCAGAAGCTCTGCAAAATGAATTTTCAAAACTCGGTATTGATATTATTATTGAAAAAAATAAGTTGATAATTCAAGGTGGCAGAATTATTGGAAATACTGTTTTTTCACATAACGATCATCGTATTGTAATGGCTCTGGCTGTTGCGTCATTAAAATCTGAATCGCCGGTCTGCCTGACTTCAGCCGAATGTGTTGATAAATCATGGCCGGGATTTTTTGAAATGCTTTCATCTTCAGGAGGAAAAATATCATGAACCGTTTCGGAACTAATTTTTCAATTTCAATTTTCGGGGAATCTCACGGTCCGGCAGTCGGTGTTGTAATAGACGGAATTCCGGCAGGAATAGAATTATCAGAAAATGATTTTACAGACGATATTTTACGCCGTTCACCAAGCTTGAAAGGAACTACTTCCAGAAAAGAAAAGGACATTCCGAAAATTATTTCCGGAGTGTTTAATAGCAGAACTACAGGTGCACCGCTCACAATTCTATTTGAAAATGAAGAAACAAAACCTTCGGATTATGAACAGATTAAAAACATTCCAAGACCGGGACATGCTGATTTTACTGCCTATAACAAATATAACGGATTTAACGATTACCGCGGAGGAGGACATTTTTCGGGAAGACTCACGCTCCCCCTTGTTGCGGCAGGAGTTATTGCAAAGAAGATCATTCATCCCATGGAAATTTCAGCCAGTATTTCTGAAATCGGCGGCATGACTGAATATGGAGAATTGATAGATCAGTGTGTCAGCGACGGAGACTCCCTCGGCGGAACTATCAAATGTGCCGCCAGAAATATTCCCGTCGGACTTGGCGAACCGTTCTTTAATTCGGTTGAATCGCTTATTGCTCATCTCGTTTTTTCTATCCCTGGAGTAAAAGGCATTGAGTTCGGAAGCGGTTTTAAAACTGCGAAAATGAAAGGTTCTCAAGTTAATGACATAATTTCCGATATTTCAGGAAAAACAGCAACCAACCACGCTGGAGGAATTAACGGGGGAATAACAAATGGAAATATGATAACATTCAATGTCGCATTCAAACCGGCATCTTCGATCTCAATTAATCAGAAAAGTATTGACCTGACAACTGGTCATGCCACCGAATTATCCGTCAGCGGAAGACATGATCTGTGTTTTGTTTTAAGAACACCGGTTATCGTTGAAGCTGTTACCGCTATTGTGCTGGCTGATCTTTTATCCGTTCAAAAAGAGACAAAGCAATATCACTGAGATTTTCAGAAGGATCATATTTTATTTTGTCAGAATAACCGGTTGCAGAACCGCCCCAGATCAGAAGCGTATCATCAGCATTGAAGAGTATTGCAAAACATTCTCTTTTATTTCTCGTACATGCTGCGACATAGCTGATTTTTCCTTTAGAACTTTTCTTAAAACGCAGAGCTTCCACAACTTCCCTTGCCGCTTTTTTCGAGAAAAGCTGTTGCGGTTTCGCCTTTTCTTTGTTGAGAATCGTCTCCAGTTTCGAAAATTTCCCGCCTGATGCAAGTCCGGCATAAAGAGTTGCAAGCTCCACAGGCTGGAGATCGAAGCCCCCGCTCACAAAAGAATATCCATAAAATTCAGGCGGTTGCGGAATGCTCTTTGCTCCTGCCTCTTTTAAAAATGTATAAAAATTCTCGATTCCGAGCTGATCCAGAAGATTAACTGCCGGAACATTCCTTAATTCTCTCAGCGCAACGCCTGCTTTCACCTTCTTTAAATATATATCATCCCTGTTGGTCGGTGTATATGTTCCGTAATTCTTTTTCACATCATTGAGCATGTCGTCCATTTCAAGTCCGAAATTATCCACAGAAAGTGCAAAAAGGAATGGTTGTAAAAACCCGTCGACAGGTCTTCTTGATATCAAAGCATCCACCTGACCGTTGTTATACTCATCAAAGAAATTGTGCGATCCGACATAGGTTATCACTTCACTTTTCCGGTTGTCCGCAACTATGACAGCAAAATTAGTAAGACCGGAATCTGTCTGTGATGAAAAATCCTTAATTGCCGCTTCAGTAAAAGTCTGTAGAGAAATATCTATTGTTGTATACACATTTTTAGGATGAGTACGACTTTCAATATTCCTTGTAAGATGCCACGCATTTGTCTGAAAAGGAATAGATATTTTCGGAGGTTCTTTTGAAACAGCCTCTTCATATTCTGTTTTTGAAATGATCCCTGCATTCATCATATTCTCAAGCAGCGTATCTCTTTTCCGCGTAAGTCTTGCACGGTTCTTCTCAGGATGCATCAGTCCCGGAGCATTAGGCAGAATTGCAAGAAGAGCTGCTTCCGACCAGTCAAGTTCAGAAGGATCTTTCTTAAAGTATTTCTTAGCGGCAGTTTTATATCCGTGAATATTCTGTCCATACGGGCAGTATGTCAGATATTTTCTCAGAATTTCATCTTTAGACCACTTTCTTTCAATTTTCATTGCAATTACTGATTCAACCGCTTTGTTGAAAAAAGTTCTGTCTCTTTCACCCATAAGACGGCTTAACTGCATCGTTATCGTTGAAGCACCGCTGTGGATCTTCTGCTTTTTTATATTCTGAAAAGCAGCTCTCCCTACTGCAAGAAAATCTACACCGAAATGGTCTTCGAACCTCTTATCTTCAAAAAAGAGCACTGCTTTTTTCAATTTTTCAGGAACAATATCGGTTTCAGAATATGGAAGATAAAACTGCCCGTCTTTCGGAAAAACCCTCAACATATTACCATTTTTGTCAAATATTACAGTGCTTTCCTTACCATAAAGGTTCTGTTCGGGAATTTTCACAGTTATCATAAGAGCTATAAAAACTGCAACTGCAAGAATAAAAAAGAAAATAAATGAGAAAAAAAACCGTTTGAAAGAATTTATATTCATCGGAATTCATTTTTCCAAATAAAATAACCTGCTTAACGAAAAAAAGATAAAAAATCCCTTTTCATTGCAATCTTTACAAAAATAGTTTATTTTTCAGCGCTGTAAAGGTTTTTTAATCCTTTTCGAGGTTTTAATGAATTATCTTCTTTTTTTCAACCCCGCTCTTGTTTTAGGAGTTTTCACATCAATCGGCCTTATATTATTCAGGAAAAGATCCATTGCCGTTAAAGTTATCTTTTTTAATCTGACTGTAATTTTTATCATGGCAGGGATTTTTGATCTTTTCTTTACTGTTTACTTCTCTCCGAAATATACCAGATTCCGCACGAACAGTTCATATTACCATCACGGGCTCAAACCAAATATGACCGAAAGGACCAAATGGTTCAATGAATATACAATTTACACAAACTCTCTGGGATTTCTGGATGAGAAAATACGGGATGTTCCTTTGAAAAAAAGCGGGAAAAGATTCGTTTTCATAGGTGATTCATTTACCGAAGGTGTCAGCGAACCATGGGCAAACACATTCCCAGGCATAGTGTCAAAAGAATTGAAAAAAGAGAATATCGAACTTCTGAATGCCGGATGTATTTCCTATTCCCCGAAGATCTATTATCTGAAAATGAAATATTTCATTGAGAAAGGGCTCGAAATGGACGATCTTTTTGTTTTCATTGATATAAGCGATGTTCAGGATGAAATTGAGTATGCCTATTTTAAACCTACCGAACCGCTTTTTCTTCTGAGCGATGTAAATCTTTTCTTTTATCAGACATCCTATATGTACCGGTATGTCTATGACCGTTTTTTCTACTGGCAGGAAAATCCCAGGCACAAAGACTCCCCTTTCTGGGAAGGTCAGTTCTATCCTGTAAGACATTTATGGTCAATGGATGAATATCATTACAACAAATGGGGGCGTGAAGGTCTTGAGCTGTCGAAAAAGCATATGGATCAGCTTTTTGAACTTACAAAAAAGCATGGAATAAAACTGCATATTTCAGTATATCCGTGGAGAATGCATATTTTAAGGCACGATCTCGATTCAATTCAGGTTCAATTCTGGAAAAAGTTCTGTGAAGAAAGAAATATTGACTTCATAAACTTCTTTCCTGGTTTTATAAATGTCGAAAATGTTGAGGAAATGGAACAGAAGTGGTTTGTTCCCGGAGATGTTCACTGGAGCCGTGAAGGTCTTAAAAAAATGGGCGATTTGGTTATAGATTACTTCAAAAAAGAGAAAATATTGAAATAAATGGCTGAATATTTAAAAAATTGTTGACCTGCAATTACTTATAGCTAGATTTATGGTAGTTTAAAACTGTTTTTTTAATAAGTTTTTTGTTCTCGGGAGGGAACCATGAAAAAAGTGCTTTCTTTTTTTTCTCTTATCTTACTTATTCTGTTCACAGGATGTGCATCTTCTCCTGAAAAGCTTTTTCAGAAAGGAAATCTGCTGAAAGGATCGGATAATGTAAAAGCAAGAGGATATTATGAACAGGCCTGCAAAGAAAATCATATCGAGTCTTGTCATAATGCGGCTTTACTCTGGCAGAACGGAGATGGAATCAACGAAGAAAACAAAAAAGCAAGAGGGCTTTTCCAGAAAGCATGCGACTCCCAGTACAATGAATCCTGTGTAGTTCTTGCTGATATGTGGGCAAACGGAAAAGGCGGTGTCTACAAAGACAGCATGTCAGCATTCAATCTTTATCAGACTCTTTGCGACAGAGGTGTCGGAAAAGGATGTAGAGGAATGGGTGAAATGTACTCGAAAGGTGCAGCATCAATCGACAAGGATATAAAAAAAGCTATCGAACTTTTTGAAATGGCCTGTGATAAAGGCGATCTCAAGACCTGTGCTGACCTCGGTCAGACATGGGCCAAAAAATTTGACGATCCTGAAGCTTATGCAAAAATCGAACTTTTCTGGGGAAAAGCATGTGACGGCGGAATGCTTGAAGTATGTGAAAGGTTCGCAGATATGATAGTTGCAAATAAAGGCGGTGAAGACAGGGTAAATCTTTCACAGAAATATTACGACAAAGCTTGTGACGGCAAAGTAAAAGAAGCCTGCTACAAATTCGCAAGAGCTGTTGTTGAAAATACAAACGAAGAAACTTCCGCTGAAATGGCGAATCCTTATTATACCAAGGCCTGTGATCTTAATCATGCCGAATCATGTTATTATCTCGGAGTATATCTCAGTGAGAAATACGGTAACACACTTGAACTTGATCAACTCAAGGAAATGCACAGTTTTTATGACAAGTCATGCAAAAACGGTTTTGACCCTGCCTGCTCAAGCGCACAGTCACTTAAAACATCCGTAGATGAACAGGAAGCTGAAATAGCCAGACAGGAAGCTGAGAAGAAAAAACTTGAAGAAGAAGCAAAAAAAGAAGAGGAAAGAAAAGCTGCCGAAGAAGCTGAAAAGCTGAGACTTGAAAGAGAAAAGGCTGAAGTCGAAGCAAAAATGGAAGCTGAAAGAGCAAAAATTGAAAGAGAAGAAGCAGAAAAAGCTTCAAAAATAGAAGAAGAAAGATTGAAAAAAGAAAGAGCTGAAGCTGAAAAAATGGCAAAAAAGGAAAAAGAAGATGATCAGTCTGCAGTTGAAGAAGAAGAGGAAGAGGAAGAAGAAACGGTAGAAGAGGATGAAGAAGAAGTTGTTCCTCCTAAAAAGCAGCAGAAAAAAGAAGAGATAGAAGAAGAAGACGAGGAAGATGATTTCGGAGAAGAGGAAGAAGAAACTCCGGCTCCCGCTCCTAAAAAAGACGATAAAAAGAAAAAAAGCGCTGAAGACGAACTCAATGATCTTCTTGACGATTAATAATATCTAATATTTTTAAGCCATTGACCTCAATGATATTGCCTTTATAATTTTTGTGCATATAAAATTCGAGGCTTGATCTTTTTTAAGGAGGGTTGCTTGTATAATCTGTTAAAAAGCGGAATGCTGATAATTTTAATGACTCTGCTCATGATCTTTATCGGCGGAGCATTTGGTGGTCAAAACGGTGCCATTGTGTTTTTTATTATTTCGATGGTTTTCAATATTTTCAGCTATCTTTTCAGCCACAAAATAGTTATTGCAATGTACCGTGCAAAAAAGGCTGACGCTGTTCAATATAAAGAACTTTACTCAACACTGGAAGAGCTTTCGAACAGGGCACAGCTGCCTAAGATCCCGGAACTTTACATTGTTCCGATGGATGTGCCGAATGCCTTTGCAACAGGAAGAAGTCCGTCAAAAGCGATCGTCGCTGTCACCACCGGGCTTTTGAGCACTCTCAGAAAAGATGAGATAGCGGCTGTAATTGCTCACGAACTCGGTCATATCAAAAACTGGGATATGCTTATTTCGACAATAGTGGCTTCAATGGCTTCTGCAATAATGTGGATGTCATATATCGCAAAATGGGGCACTATTTTCGGTGGTGGAAGAAGTGACGATGACAACGGCGGAATTTTGGGGCTTCTTTTCATGGCGATAATAGCACCGCTTGCCGCAACACTTGTTCAAATGGGCGTGAGCCGTTCCAGAGAATATCTGGCCGATGATTACAGCGCAAAGATTATGGGCACCGGCGAACCGCTTGTCAACGCTCTTCTGTCTCTACATGGAGAGTCGAGATATCACCGCGAAACTGAATCAATATCTCCGGCAACTGCTCACATGTTCATTTTCCCATCTGGCTTCGGCGGTGGCATAATGAAACTTTTCTCGACACATCCATCTCTTGAAGACAGAATCAAAAATCTAAGAAAATTAGGAAAATAACAGCGAAAATACTTGACTCTTTATTCTGAATTGAATAAAAATTTTATGATTTTTCATTAACGATTCACTTGAAGGAGAAAATGATGAAGTTTTTCGTTGCAGTATTTTTATTTATTTTTTCTTTAGTGTTTTTTGGATGCGAAGATGACAACTTGAACCAACAGGCAGAATTTAACACTAAAATAGCCCGGATAAAATGTGAGAAAGAGTTTGAATGTTGCAGCACATCTATAAAGCCGAGACACTATGAAACAGTTGAAGAATGTATTAAATACAATGAGTTTTTATCTCAGAACTCTGTTGACTACCTTGCTTTTTCTAATTACACATGGAACAGCGAGAATGCTGATAAGTGTCTGGAATATTGGAATAATTATTCTACATACAGTTATTCGTGTACCGAAGATCTGTCTATCGCAAAAGCTCAAGCGACAGAGGAAAGTCTGGCAAAAACTGAAGAACTTAAATCCGCATGCAATTCTTTGTTGGAAGGATATGCCCAGATCGGTGACAAATGCTATCCTGATCTTTCAAATGGAGACGGCTGCTCAGAAGGTTTGACATGTAACAGCAAGACTTATGAATGTGAAAAAACTCCGCGCCTTGGCGAAAGCTGTGTTGAGATAGAAGAATGCTATACAGATTTAGAAAAAGAAATTTATTGTGATAAGACTTATAAAAAAGACAAAGACGGCAATGTTGAAACAGACACATATGGTGATCCTGTTTTAGAATCGGCTACCTGTAAACAAATGCCTGTTACAGGGGAAGACTGCTCGAATACCAGAGACTGTGATAATAATCTTGAAAATGTTTTTTGTGAGATCATTTACAAAAAAGATTCTGAAGGGGATTACGAATATGATGAAGCTACTGGCGAAAGAATAATAGAATCAGCCACTTGCAAAGAATTTCCTAAAAAAGGTGAAAGTTGCGAATTAAGCAACCACTGTTATAACGAAAATAATGGCGAAATATATTGCGCAAGAGAAAAAAACAATGAAGGTGAAAAATCTTATTTCTGCCGAGAATACCCGAAAGCAAACGAGCCTTGTGGCACAGATCAACAGTGTGCAGAAGGGCTGATTTGTAAGTATGAGTTGACTGATGAAAACGAAAATAGTTATTCTTATTTTTGCAGAGAGAAATATAAAGAAGGTGCCGCCTGTGAAGGAACAACAGAATGTGAAGATGGATTGTTCTGTAAATTTGATGATAATAATCAGGGAAAATGCGTTAAAAAATATTCTGCCGATTCTGAATGTGTTGAAAACATTCAGTGTTTGTCAGGAAATTGTGCTAAAGGTGATGATAAAAATTATTGCCTTGGGACAACATTGGCTGATCAGATTTGCGTTCAGTATGACTATGGTGATGAATATCTTTTTTAACACCTTTTTATCTGCTTGAAATCTTTACAGCACAACTCGTCTGTCCACCATCATTTTTAACATTGCAACATCTACTTTCGCAGATATAATCGCTCCGGCTTTTTGTAGGAGTGAATTTGATCTGAATGTCTGAAACTAAAGCTTACCTAATAGGCGGAGGACTTTCCTCCCTTTCGGCTGCATTTTATCTAATCAAAGATGGTGAACTTGAAGGTCGCAACATAACAATTTTTGAAGAGCTCCATACTGCCGGCGGAAGTCTTGATGCTATCGACCATCCTGAACATAATGGATATTTCATGCGCGGTTTCAGGATGCTTGAGCAGTTCGTTTATTCTGCTGTGTTCGATCTCATTTCAAACATTCCTACACTCGACGATCCGCAAAAAACCGTGCTTGAAGAGTTCAATGAATTCAATGAGAAAGTTAAAACTCTTGCACTTGCGAGACTTGTCAGAAACGGTGCTCCGATCGATGCCCGTCCATTCAAGATGACAATATCCGATAGAATTAAAATACTCAGACTTCTTTCAACAAATGAGCGCAAACTAGAAAATGTTAAAATAGAGGATTACTTCTCGCCTGCTTTTTTTGATAGCAATCTCTGGTATGAATTTTGCACGACATTTTCGTTCCAGCCCTGGCATTCTGTTATTGAAATGAAACGCTACATACTCAGATTCATTCAGGACGCTCATCAGATGGACACTTCGGAATGTATCAGAAGCACTCCGCTCAACCAGTTTGAATCTATTGTGCTTCCGCTTAAAACATGGCTCATAAAAAATGGTGTTCAATTCAGAAGGAACTGCTCTGTCACAGATCTCGGTTTTGATTTAACGGATCAGAAAAAAATGGTGTCGCACATTTCATTCACAAACGGTAATGGTCAGGAAACAATAGAAATTTCAAAGAACGATATCGTCTTTATCTCTACTGGTTCGATGACATCTGATTCGACTATCGGTTCGATGGATAAAGCTCCTGAAAAAGTGACTGAACGAAAAGATAATGCCTGGATACTCTGGGAAAAGCTTTCAAAAACATCGCTCGAATTTGGCAGACCTGCCGTTTTTAACAGTAATATAGACAAATCAAAATGGGTGTCCTTCACAGTAACGCTCAAAGATCCGCTATTCCTTCAACTGCTTGAAAAAATTACACAAAGAAAAGCCGGATCAGAAGGTCCGATAACGATAACAGACTCAAACTGGTTCATATCTTTCGGAGTTCCCAATCAGCCTCATTTTAAATGTCAGCCTGAAAATATTTCTGTTTTCTGGGGATATGCACTTCATCCCGATAAGTTAGGGAATTTTGTCAAAAAGAAGATGTCAGAATGCACCGGTCATGAAATACTAACCG
>DAOQAY010000101.1:0-10809 GCA_035354435.1 bacterium | reverse complement strand
TTTATGTCGTTCTTCCCTATCAGGCTCCGGATGATGTCACAAGGACTCTTACTTTTTCAACTAAAATTGAAGCTATTGATATTGTTATTATGTTTGATATATCAGGATCCATGACAGATGAGTTTGACAATCTGAAAGATGAAATAAACACAAAAATCATCGACAAAATAAATGCAGAATTCACAAGTCCTGACTTTACAGCTTATGGGTTTCTTGCCATTCCATACAGCCTCAGAAGCGAAGTGACAACCGATACCGCCTATGTAAAATCGAAGGTAGACGAAACCGAATGCAATGGAAGCGGCAACGAAATACAGATACAGACCATTTATCAGACTGCTTCAGGAAAAGGGTTCAACAGCATTCTCAGAACATGCCTGAACGGAACATGCGGATCTATTATGGGAATGAATGTTCCTGACGAAAATATCAACTGGCCGGAAGCAGACTGTACAGGAAAGCTCGGGAGCGTCGGAGGGGTTTGTTCAAGAAAGAAATCAATGCCGATATATATAATGATAACAGATGAACCGCTTCAGACTTGCGCACCTGAAAGTCAGCTTACTAAATGGGATGACTGTGCCTGGGCAAATGGTCAACCTGTCGGAGTCAGCAAAGAAGAAGCTGTTGCAGCGATGAACGGTATCGGTGCAAAATTTATAGGAATAAACTCAGAATTTGAATGTGACAACAATGGAATGAACTGTACAGAAGGAGATGCTCCCGAAGAAGGGTTTGAATTCATTTCACAGATGACAGGCTCCCTTGATTCTGCTGGAAAATCATTTAACACACATACTAAAAATGCCGATGGAACAGGAATGAGCGATCAGATTGCAGATGCTGTAATTGCACTTACGACATGGATAGATATGGATGTTACAACAGGAAAAATGAGTGATGAGAACTGCAACGGAACCAGTGCGGCTGATTTTGTAAAATCCTCAAAAACCATTGCGGCAGATCCACCGGAAGGCGTTTCAGGTCAGAGTGATACAACATTCTTTTCTGTAACTCAGGGAACGGATGTAACATTTGATGTCAGATTTTATAATGATTTCTGTATAAACAACACCGGAACATTTCTTAAATTCAATGCTCAGGTGACAGTTCTCGGAAATGGAAGTTATCTTTCAAACAGACTTGTGACCGTAATCGTTCCTGAAGGTGAGAGCAAATAAAAATATAGAGGAGGATCATAATGAAAAAATTCTTATTTGCCGGCATTCTGGCAATTCTTGTTCTTTTCGCCACATCATGCGGTGTTAAAGATGATCCGGCAGACTCAGGAGACACTGGGAATACTGGAGATACCGGCGACTCTGGCAACACTGGAGATACAGGTAACACTGGAAACTCTGGTGATACAGGTAACTCAGGTGATACAGGAAACACAGGAAACACAGCCAGTGATGACGATACAGGCGATACAGAATATGTCTGCCCTTGCGGAGCTGATGATGCAGATGATGACGGTGACGGAATAAAAAACGGAGTTGAAGGATGTGAAGATATTGACGGTGACGGAATGGTGAATTGTCTTGATTCCGATTCTGACGGCGACGGAATTACCGATACAGCTGAATGCGGCGGTGCAGATCCCTGCATTGACACAGACGGTGACGGTACTCCTGACTTTATTGACCGTGACAGTGACAATGACGGTCTGAGTGATAAAAAGGAAAAAGAGATTGGAACAGATCCTCTTAAAAAAGATACCGATGGCGACAATAGTGATGATCTTGCTGAAATAGCTTACGGATCTGATCCCAAAGATCCGAACAGTACAATTCCTCCAGGTATTTTCTATGTTGTTCTTCCATATGAAGCACCTGACGATGTCACAAGAACTCTTACTTTCTCCACAAAGGTCGAGGCTATTGATGTTCTTATTGTTTTTGACGATTCAGGTTCTATGGGTGACGAAATAGAAATTTTAAAAGAAGAAGCAAAAACAAAAATAATTGATGCAATTGCTGACCACTTTACATCTCCCGGGTTTGCCGCTTACGGACTTGTAATGCTTGGCTGGGAAAAACCTTATGCTGTTTATCAGCCGATGACGCTGGATGGAGAACTGGTAAAGAATTCAATCGACAATCTCAATGGGAACCAAGGAAACGAACTTCACACTCAGGCAATGTACCTTGCCTCAACAGGAGAAGAGTATTTTTCCACAATGAAAACCTGCCTTCCTGCCGCTTTCGGTGGATGCGACCAGACATATATAAAGCCTGCGGTTTACAATGTTCAAAAAGCTGATTGCACGGGACAGCTCGGAAGCGTCGGCGGAGCTTGTTTCAGGAAAGAGACTATGCCGATATTTATTGTTATCAGCGATGAAAGGTACGATGACTGCATTTCATTTACAACAAATCCACCGAATGGAATTGACTGTATGTACAATCAGGGAGCACCTGAGATTAATGTAGAAATGACATTAGCCGCAATGAATGGAATAGGCGCTAAGTTTATTGGTATTGATTCTGGATTTGACGATGGAAACCCGCCAAAACAGACAACCGATCCTGAAAAATTCTATACTCTTTTTTCTGAAATGACCGGATCACTTGACGGAACAGGAAAAAATTTCAATTCTCATACAACAAGTCCCGATGGTAGCGGAATGAGTGATCAGATAGCTCAGGCGATCATTGACCTTACAACTTTCATTGATATGGATGTAACAACAGGCAAAATGAGCGATGAGAACTGCAACGGTCAAAGTGCCGCTGATTTCGTCAAATCATCAAAAACCATTGAAGCTATTCCGCCTGAAGGTGTTTCCGGTCAGGATGCGACAACTTTCTTTTCTGTAACTCAGGGAACTGATGTAACATTTGATGTCAGATTTTATAATGATTTCTGCATTAACAATACCGATACTTTCATGAAATTCAATGCTCAGGTAACAGTGCTTGGAAACGGAAGCTATCTTTCAAGCAGACTTGTGACCGTAATTGTGCCTGAAGGAGACAACAAATAATCGTTTTTGGAGAATAAGATGAACAAACTTTCTTTTTTTGCGCTATTCGCTGGTTTAATGCTTTTTATTGTTTCATGCGGTGTCAACGATGACACTGGAAATAGTGGCGATACTGGAAATACAGGAGACACAGGTGACACTGGAAACACCGGAAACACTGGAAACACAGGTGACAGCGGCAACACTGGAAATACAGCTAATGATGACGATACAGGCAATACAGAACCGGTTTGTCCATGCGGAGCCGATAGTGCTGATGATGATGGTGACGGAATATTAAATGGTATTGAAGGTTGTGAGGATGCCGATGGAGATACTCTTGTAAATTGTATAGATGAAGACAGCGACGGTGACGGAATCCTTGACAACGAAGAATGCGGAGGAACAACCTGCAAAGATACCGACGGTGACGGAATTCCTGATTATCTTGACAGAGACAGCGACAATGACGGATTGAAAGATAAAAAAGAGCACGAAATCGGAACAGACCCATATAATAAAGATACTGACGGTGACGGAAGTGACGATCTTGCTGAATCTGTTTACGGATCTGACCCTAAAGATCCTGAAGATACTATTCCGGCAGGTATTTTTTATGTCGTTCTTCCATTTCAGGGAACAACCGATGTTGAAAGAGAACTTTCTTTTTCAACAAAGATCGAAGCCATTGATGTAATGTTTGTAATTGATGCTTCTGGAAGTATGTTCGCAGAAATAGATCAGGTTAGAGATAACATCAAGACCCAGATCATCGACACGATAAAAGCTGAATTCCCCGGTGATGAATTTGCAGCTTTCGGTCTTTCAAGGATAACTTTTGCAAACACTGGTGATTTTATGCGTCAAAAAATGACGCTTAATGCCGAAGAGCTTAAAACTTCTCTGGATAATTTCGGTGAAAACGGAGGAATTGCTCAGGGTATTTCTGAACTTCACAGTCCTGTTCTTTACTGGAATGCCAATCCTGAAGGCTTCCTTGGAACGGCAAAGCTTGCCGGAGTCTCTATAAGCGCCCCAATCAATCTTCCGCCGGCTGACTGCACAGGACAGCTTGGCTCTATCGGACACGCCTGCTTCAGAAAAAAATCGATGCCTATTTATATTTATATCACAGACGGTGAACATGCCGATTGCGGAGTAGCTCCGAACTGTTCATGGCTGACAGACCCCGGATTCGGGACAGGCCCGGTTTTTGAAGACGCTCTTCAAATGATGGGTGCTATCGGTGTTAAAGTGATAGGTATCGACACATGGCACGAGTTCCAGGATGAAGCGCAAACTAAACCGGCTGATCATCCTGATCCAATTAAAGATATGACTATTATGGCGGAAAGGACTGGTTCGCTTAATAAGAATGGCGAGCCTTTCATTTACAGAACTGTTGATAATGAAGGAAACGGCATGCCGACTCAGATCGGAGAAGCGATAGTCGATCTTACAACTTTCATTGATATGGATGTCACGACCGGCAAGATGAGTGACGAAAATTGCAATGGTCAAACTGCAGCAGATTTTATCAAATCATCAAAAACCGTTAAGGCAGTTCCTGCTGATGGTGTAGCAGACAAAACAGAAACAACATTCAAATCTGTAAAACAAGGGACCGAAGTATTTTTCAATGTTAAATTCGGCAATGATTTTTGCGAAAACAATACAGAAGAACCGCTTGTATTTAAAGCTCAGGTCACAGTTCTTGGAAACGGAAGTTACCTCTCAAGCAGACTTGTCACCGTGATCGTTCCACCGGATGGAAACAAATAAAAGAGAGTTGATCTAAACCAGAGTATTCTTCGATTCGAATTTCACGCCATATTTTTTGCAGATGAGGTTGGCGCTTATTCTGCCTGATTCATAGATAGTGGGAAGTCCGCTTCCGGGATGTGTTCCGCCGCCTGTCAGATAGACATTTTTAACTTCCTCAAATTCATTATGCGGTCTGAAATAGAGCATCTGTCCATAATTGTGTGCAAGATTGAATGTCGCACCGTTATAGACATTATACTCATCACGCCAGTCAGCAGGTGTGATAACCTTCTCAACTTTTATATGCTCTTTAAGATCTTTCATAACTGTCTTTCTGATAACTGTGTCGATCACAAGATTTTTATACCGATCTTTCTCTTTTTCCCAGTCAACATCAGCTTCAAGATTTGCCACAGGAACAAGGATGTAAAGGGCGCTGTGACCGGCAGGCGCATTCGTTCTGTCTGTTACGGCAGTATTCCTCACATAAAAAGACATGTCATCGCTCAGCTTCTTCCCGCCGAAAATATCGGCAACATTCTTTTTATAGTCATCTGCAAAATAAATTGCGTGGTGAGGCATCTCATAGACTTTATCAATCCCGAGATAAAGCATGAATATCGAACAGGAATACTTCATTGATTCAACTTTTTCAGGAGTATATTTCTTCAAAAAGCCGTCATCAAAAAGATGTGTCATGGCATAACCGAAATCAGCATTTATCACAACTTCATCGCTCATTACCTTTTCGCCGTTTTCAAGCTCGATCCCTGTTGCTTTGCCATTTTCGACAATTACTTTTTTAACAGGAGTCGATAAACGGAGTTCTGCACCATTCTTGACCGCGACATCAGCCATCGCATGGGAAATTTTGCAAAGTCCACCTTCTACATGATAAATTCCGTAAGCATGTTCAATATACGAGATCAGAGCAAATGCTCCGGGACACTCCCAAGGTGACATTCCAAGGTATTTAGCCTGAAAAGTGAATGCCAGAGCAAGCTTTTCATCACCGAAATATTTTGTCAGAACATCCATCAGCGATTTTCCAAGCGAAAAATGGGGAATTGCATTGATAAACTGCCTGGAAAAGAAATCTGCCACTGAACCGTAAGGCTTCTGGAGACATTTGAACATCTTGTCAAATCTTACTTTTTCATATTCGAGATAATCGTCAACAGCCATTTCCTTTCCCGGGAAAAGCCTTGCTATTTCTTTTTTCATAAATTCATGGTCACTTGACGGATTTATTGAATCTTTGCAGTCGTATACAAGCCTGTACATCGGCTCTATCTTTTGAAAATTCAGCAGTTTTTCGCCATCTGCACCGCCTTCATAAAACACTTCATCCAGAACATTTTTCAACATAAGAAAAGTCGGACCGGTATCGAACGAGTATTCACCAAGACGGATTTCCTTGTTTCTTCCGCCTACAGCGTCATCTTTCTCAAAAACAGTTACGGCAAAACCGCGATTTGAAAGAAGCATCGCCGTGGTCAAACCGCCGGGACCTGCACCGATAATTGAAACCCGTTTTTTCATTGTGAACCTCAGTGTTTTTATTATTAAACTCTGTTGTATGCGACTAGAATTCCTCTGAGTTTGTCGATGTGATGCTGAGTCAGATCACCTTCCCTGAAACGCCATGTCCAGTTCTGAGGACCGGTAGTTCCCGGAATGTTGAAGCGGCAGTCACTTCCCCATCCCAGCACATCCTGAACTGGAAAAAATGCGGTTTCAGCAATAGATGAAAGTGCCAGTCTTATCATTTTCCAATTGATCTCGTGACCGTCAGTATCAAGGTAGTGATTGACAAAATTTCTCGTGTCATTGCTTGCATTCCAGTACCAGCCGACAGTTGTGTCATTATCATGGGTTCCTGTGTAAATAGCACAATTTGTATCGGTGAAATTATGTGGAAGAAATTCATGATCTGTGCCGTCGTAAAATGCAAAATGAAGTACTTTCATTCCGGCAAAATTGAATTCTTTTTTAAGATCTTTTACTTTTTCATCAATATTTCCGAGATCTTCCGCAATTACAGGAAAACTGCCGAGTCTGTCAAAAAGAGTCCTGAAAAATTCACTGCCCGGAGTTTTTCTCCAAACCCCGTTCTTTGCTGTATTTTCAGATGCAGGAACAGCCCAGTATTCGCTGAAAGCCCTGAAATGATCAAGCCTTATAGCATCATACATCAAAATATTGTGCCTGAACCTATCGATCCACCACTTAAAACCATTCTGTCTCAACACATCCCAGTCATAAAGCGGATTGCCCCACAACTGCCCGTTTTCACTGAAGTAATCTGGCGGAACACCTGACACTTCAGACATCTCACCGTCAACCATCTTGAATATTTCCTGATTTGCCCACACATCAGCACTGTCATAGGAAAGAAATATCGGAATATCGCCTAATATCTCAATATTTTTTGCATTTGCATAAGCTTTCAATTCTTTCCACTGTGAAAAGAAAATCCACTGCCCGAACTGATATCTGAAAATTTGAGCACCATGCTCCTTGACAAATCTGTTAATTGCCTTTTTATCTCTTTTTTTCAATTCATCAGGCCAGAACTTCCATGATTTATTTTCATAACTGTCTGAAATTGCTTTATAAATTGCATAATCCTCCAGCCACCACTTATTTGCTACCCTGAACTTCTCGAATTCACTTTTATTGTGCTCATTATGAAGAAAATTTTCAGAAGCACTTTTTATAAGATCCAGTTTGAAAGGGATAACAGCCTGATAATCGACAGCTTTTTCATTGAAATTAGGGATTTTTATGTTCTCCGGCAGTAATCCTTTTTTCTGAATTGCAGTAATGTCGATAAGAAGTTCATTACCTGCAAAAGCACTGAAAGAATTATATGGACAACCGTCAAATCCAGTCGGAGTGAGCGGCAGTATCTGCCATATCCTGATTCCTGCATTGGCGATGGAATCTATAAAATTAAACGCATTTTTCCCGAAATCCCCTATTCCCATTTTGCCCGGAAGTGATGTCGGGTGGAGGATTATCCCCGCTTTTCTGTTATGTCTCTTTTGCAGTTCCACGATCTACCTCAATAAGAAATTCAATTGTACGATTGTCTCTGCAAAAAAATAAAAAGTCAATACAATTGTGTCCCGTAATGCCACATATTTTCTTGACTTTTTCATGCCTGACATTAACTTCTCATAGATTTGGTTTATTAGAATAAATTTGCGTGGAGAATGGACTTGATAAGTTTCATAAAGAAGAAAATAGGCAGTGATATCAGCACATTAAATGAGTTAAGAACCGGAAAGCTCAATAATCTCGATAAATTCATGCTTATTGCCATCACTGTTATCAGCGCAGTTCTGTATATCCCGTTCATTGGAAATTTCTTTATGATAGACCCTTGGGAGAATCACTATTCTCATGTCGCATGGGAGACTCTCAAAAACGGTTCCTTTGCCAAACTGTGGTACCAGAATTCCAATCGTTTCTGGTCGAAACCGCCTCTTCTTTTCTGGATGCTGATGCCTTTTTACAAAATTCATATCTCTGAATTTATGGGAAGACTTCCGATAGCAATTTTCTCGATAGGTTCGCTTGCAGGATTCTATATTCTTCTCACAAGACTTTTCACAAGAAGAGTTGCGGCTATCTCAACTTTTGTACTTATGATGTCACCCCAATATTTCATGCTTTCAAGACAGATTATGGTCGACCTTCCGTTCATCGGGCTTAACACGGTCGGTCTGCTGTGTCTTGCAATATACTATTTCGGCGACATTCCCGAAGATGAAAAAGTCTGGAAAATCCCGAGGCGTGACCTTTATTTATATCTCTTTTATTTCTTTGAAGGATGGGGATTCCTCGCAAAAGGACTCCTTTCTGTTATTCTGCCTGCCGCAGCGCTTTTTATATTTATGATTTTCACATGGAATTTTTCATTTTTCTTTGCATGGAAACATTTAAAAAAACACTTGATCGGTTTCGGAGTATATATTGCTGTAATATTCCCGTGGATGGGGTATATGTGGTACAGCGAAGGATTTGAATTCATTAAGATTTTCATATGGTTTCACCATTTCAAGAGAGTTGCAGGGGAAATACACAAACCAAACGATCTCTACACTCTTTATATCAGGATTCTCGGCTATGCGATGTTCCCGTGGAGCGCTTTCATACCTGCCGCAATATACCATTATCTTGCCAAAGGAAAGGAAGCTGTTTCAAATCACAAAAAGCTGTTCATTATGAGTTTTGCTGTAGGACCTTTCTTCTTCCTTTCTTTTTCCGGTACAAAATTTTATCACTACATAGCACCTGTTGTTCCGTTCCTTGCAATTTTTGTCGGTTATTATATTGACAGAATCTGGAAAGAAAGGTGGACACTTTCAACAAAACTCGAAACAATCCTTGCGATACTGCTTGTTGCCGCTATCGGAAGAGATATCGGAAACAAATATGTTACTTGGCTCAATATTGTTACATTCTTTAATACAAGAACTGTTGACAGAATTCCGAGCTGGACATGGGTGATAATTCCGGTTTTCACGATCTTTTCAATTGTGCTTTTCTCAATGATATTCAGCTCTTTTATGCGAAAAAAAGGTTTCCACATGCTTTTTACTCTGACTGCCGGATTCATGATTTATTATTTTATTGTATGCCTTCCTGTAATTTCAGAAGCATATTCACTTAAACCTCATGTTGACGCATATCTTGCTGACAGTCCTGAACGGGCACCGATCGCTGACTACTACAAATGGCTCAGAAAATCTGTCGGGTTCTGGCTAAAAAATGAAGTCACTTTCCTTCAGACTGATAAAGAAACTTCTGTTTTGCGGTTCTTTGATAAACCCGGAGAGCAGTATGTTATTTTAAGACCTCAGGATAAAAAACGGTTCGAAGCGCTGATGAAGAGAATAAACAAAAAAACTATCATCATATTCAAAGATTCAAGGAACCAGCTTCTTAAAGTCACCGGTCCCGGAAAAGAAAGGGATTTTTCCAGAGCAAAGGCTTTCCGTGTTGATTCACTGCCTTCCGATCTTATTAAAACAGGAGCTGTTTTTGATAGTGTCATTATGCTTGAAGGTTATAAAGTCGTTAACGGAGAACTCACTTCCAGAGACGGTAAAATGTGGTCAAAAGAAAATAACACTGTCACCATAGACCTTTATTTCAGAGCCCTTGCAGACAATATAAGCAAAGATTATGATGTCTTCCTTCACACCGAAGGGGATAAGAAGGACATGCGTACCAAAGGTGACGAGAATATGGCAATGGGAACATATCCTACAACATTCTGGAAAAAAGGTGATATCATCCGCCATCCTATCAGAGTGCAGATTCCCAAAGGTTCAAAAAACGAATATTATATTCCCTATGTCGGCATCTATCAGGAAGAATACCGCGGAAATATCACCAACCGCAAAGATGTTCCCAACGATGGTGACAACAGACTTGAACTGCTAAAAATATATCTGGATAAATAAAAATGGCGGAACTCCTTGCTCCCGCAGGAAATCCTGAAAAACTTATTTGGGCTGATATTTACGGTGCCGATGCTGTATATTTCGGTGTCACAAAATTTTCTCTGAGATCATTTGCAGGAAATTTCACTATTGACGAGGCATCTGCCGGACTTGAGTATCTTCACAAAAAAGGAAAAAGAGGATTTGTTACACTTAATATCTACCCCTATTCCGGCGAATATAAAGATCTCATCACCACCGCCCGTGAACTTGAAGAATGCAAAGCCGATGCTTTGATCGTTTCAGATCTCGGTGTCATCAACGAACTTAAGAAAGCTGGTATCAGAATCCCTATCCATATTTCAACTCAGGCAAATACTCTTTCTTATCAGACAGTTAATGCATATCACGACCTTGGTGCAAAAAGAGTCAACCTCGCCAGAGAGCTTTCTTTTGAAAAGATATCTGAGATTTCAAAAAAAAGAGAAAAAGGCGTTGAAATAGAGGTGTTCATCCACGGTGCGGTATGCTTCAGTTTTTCAGGAAGATGCGCCATAAGCGACTGGCTGACCGGAAGAAAGGCAAACCGCGGAGAATGTACTCACCCATGCAGATGGAATTATA
>DAOQAY010000100.1:0-10945 GCA_035354435.1 bacterium | reverse complement strand
GATCAGAATTCTGATTCTGATATTGATTCAGGAGACCTTCCGGATGAGGGTGATACCGGTAACACTGGTAACACCGGCAATACCGGTGATACTGGAAATACAGGCGACACGGGTAATACTGGCAATACCGGTGATACTGGAAATACAGGCGACACGGGTAATACCGGCAATACTGGAAACACTGGCAATACTGGTAATACTGGCAATACCGGTGATACTGGAAATACAGGCAACACCGGAACGATATGCACACCCGAAGAAGAGGTCTCTTGTTATACCGGACCTGTCGGAACTGAAAATGTCGGAATATGCGCTCCCGGAACAAAAAAATGCAGTTTAGACGGAAAAAGCTGGGGAGAATGTTTGAACGAAACACTTCCTGAAATTTCTGAAATATGCGGCAATTCGGAAGATGATAATTGCAACACTCAAATGGATGAAGGCTGTATTTGCGCACCGGATGCTGTTGAAAACTGCTACACAGGTCCTGTCGGTACTGAAAATGTGGGCGAATGCAAGGCCGGAACAAGAACTTGTGATGTAAGCGGATATTTCTGGGGAGCGTGTCTTGATTCTGTACTTCCTGCCACCGAGATCGGAACTCTCTGCAGTGATGGATTGGATAATGATTGTGACGGAACTGCTGACAACGGAATAAATCTGGATGGAGATCTGTGGACAACATGCTCCGGAGACTGCTGTGACAATGAATTAATTTGTGCTAAACCGACAATAGTCAACCCTGGAGCGGTCGAATTTGAAGGTGATACTGTAGATAACGATTGTAACAGTTCTGTTGACGAAGCAAGAGCTGGTTGTTCAACCGGAGCAAATATTACATCTGGAGTTACAGCGTTGAATCTTCTAAATGCTATGGATATATGTCAGGTTCACGATGCCGGAAAAAATTCATGGGGCATTTATGGAACACCTGTAATTACAAGAGCCAGCGGTTCCGGAGCAGTCGATTATAGACAATACGCAGTTAAAACTAATTTTGGAACAGACACTTCGAACAATCCTATTTTTGGTGATAATTTTGCAGTTCTTTCAACAGGAAGAGCACGGGCTTCAAGTGATACAGATGCGACAACGGGAATAACCTGCAATGCTTCATCATGCACAAATGAAGAGTCTTCAGGGTCAGGAATAGGATATAATGACGGAAATCCGCCGGCAGATTTTATCTCAGCTCACAGTGGCGGTCTTCCGGAAACCAAAGCCGGATGTCTGACAGGAAGCGGTGCAAATGATTCTGTAATGCTAAAAGTCCAGTTGAAAGTGCCGACAAATGCAAACAGCTTTTCTTTTGATTTCAGATTCTTCTCTCAGGAATACTGGCTGTACACATGTTCGGCGTTCAATGATTTCTTTATTACCATGCTTGATACAACCTGGACTCCCGGAGTTGGAGAAACAGCAATTCCAGCTGACAAGAACATAAGTTTTGATTCAGCCGGAAATTATATCAGCGTAAACACGAATCAGTTCTTTACAGTATGCGATGCAAAAACAGGATATCCGTGTCCCGACCTGACTGGTCCACTTGCCGGAACAGGCTATAACTTGAAATATTGCAACGAAACAGAGACATGGGGCAACTGCACTGAAGAAAAATACTATGCGGGAGCCACAAAATGGCTCACAACAACTGCGCCTGTAGTTCCAGGAGAGATAATAACTCTGCGTTTTATAATCTGGGACACATCGGACAGACAGTATGATTCGCTTGTTCTTATTGACAACTTCAAATGGAATGCCGAAGCAAGTGGCGGACCTGTTACTGTTGCATGCTGGGATCTGAACAAAAATGGTATTTGCGATGTAGCTTCAGAAGATCCAAGCGGTGACGGTGAGTGCAATGAAAGGGACTGCAAACAATAGTTTTATCTATCATTCTTTATGAAAAGATTCAATAAATACGGGATTAAACGATGTGTAACCATTATTCGTGCCTTTTAATTTTTTTTGTCGTAATAATTTTTTCCGGATGTTCAAAACAGGTTCATCCAGATTACGATGTGGCAATAATCGGCGGAGGTCTGGCAGGAATGTCTGCCGCCTACGAACTCAAAGATCTGAATGTTGTCTTACTTGAGAAAGAAAACCGCCTTGGAGGAAGAGTCTGGACAAAATACTGGAATGATACCCCTTATGAACTCGGGGCTCTTTTCGGTTACTCATCAACAATGCTTCCATCCGGCATACCGAAACAGCCGATGATAGATGAACCTGACAACATTGGATTTTCATCAGGCGGCAAAACTTATTTAGGCAGGAATGTTTCCGAAGCAGTTTCGAAATTTACTCAAGACCAGACCGTTGTTTCCAAAATTGAGCAGGCATCTGCCGAACGCAGCGGGACTGGAAACATCTCTTTAAATGATTTTCCCGGAGATATCAGAAAGATTCTGACCGCTTTTTTCAACTTGATCCATCCCGGCGATCCTTCAGATTATATGCCGGGCAGACTTTCCGACGCATTCATACGGTTTAACACCAGTCATTACTCCGGAGGCAACAGCGATCTTATAATCGCTTTTTCAGAACATGCGAATCCGAAGATAATGACAGGTGCGGAAGTAACATCAGTTATTGATGACGGATCAAAAGTACAAATCATCATTAAGTCAGATAACAATGAAAAGACTATTTATGCCAGGAAAGCTATTGTTGCTACGCCTGCAACAGTTGCCGATAAAATTATCCGGAATATCAGTCCCGAGTCTAAAGAATTCCTTTCAAATGTGAAATATGGAGAAGGAATTGTAGTTGTTTTAGGAATAAAAAAGCCTGACCTTCTTCCCTTCAGCTATATCGTAACTGCTGAAAATTCTTTTAATAGCGTGTTTCAGAGCCGCATAAAAGGAGATATCCGTATTCTCACAGTTTATTATGTTTCGAATCAGGCAAAAAAACTGACCGGAAAAAACATCAATGAAATTATAACTCTTACAAAAACCGAGCTCAATTCAATGGGCATAGGTAAGATCAAAGATAGCGACATACTGTTTTCCGATGGTCATAGATGGAACGATCTCGGCACGATAATATCAACAGAAACCTATTCCGGATACAATCAGGCATGGTTAAAAACATCAGAAAATGTATTTCTTGCAGGGGATTACACTTTTCTGGACAAACGGTACATGATGCCTTACGGTATGCTGGCTGCGGCACAAAGCGGAAGATTTGCGGCAGAATCGGTAAAGAAACAACTCAGGAGCAGTAAATGAATAAAAAATCCCGTTTGACACCATTTATTACAATTTTGTGTATTGCTGTCTTTTACAGTTGTAACAAACCTGTACAAAATGTTGAATTTCCGGTTCAGAAAGAAATGAGCGACTCAGAACTTTTTGATTCAAACGAGTCTCTCACCAGATGTTCACTTTACAATATAAATGAAACATCTCCTCAGTTCAGACAAATTGCGGATGAAGGAAATATCGCATACTACGGACTGCTTCTTGCCGCCGGACCCGACATGAAACTTGCAAGAAAACTTATTTCTGCAAACCGCGACGGTCTTTGGGAATATCATAAAAAATACGGTGTCACATCTGAGGATTCCGCTCTTGTAATTGAAGGTCTTCTGGCATCAGGAGTTGACAAAGACATTTTATTAAAGGCACTTTCAGCGTTAAGTGAAAAATTCTATGATAGTGATAACGGCTGCTTTCGCACAGTTAATGGAGGAAGAGCTGATTATTGGAAAGGATGTTCTGTTGAAACTACTGCCCACATCGCTTATTTAATGTACAAAGTCGATCCTGAAAAATTTGCCAATGAGATTGAAGCATCTGCAAAATATACAAGTTCCAATCAGACTGATGATGGAAAATGGGACGGACGGTGGTTTCCTTCTTTTACAATACCTTCCTATTATGCTGTAAGATTTCTTGCACTCTTTGGTGAGAAATTTTCCGGAAATATTGAAAAAAGTCTTTCTTATCTGAAGCAGACTCAAACTGAAAACGGCAGCTGGAATAATTCCATTATTGAGACATCTGCGGCTATACTTCTGATAAATTGCTCAGGAAAACAATCTGAAACACTTGCAAAAGCCGGAGCATGGCTGAAAAACACTATGTTTAAAGCAGAACCGATACTCTACTACTGGTTTGACAATGGCAATGGTAAGCTGTTCTTTGACTGCTGGGACAAAGGACATATCAGTACGGCGTGGAAAAAACTCGCCATCAAGTCCTTACCGTAAAAGCCTGAAAAAAAATGAAATCATGGACACTCTCCCAAAAGTGAAAGTTTCGCAATTAGTAAAAAATATATTCGAACAAAAAAGCAGAATAAAGAGGTATTTATTGGAAAAGCACACAATACTAAAAATAATGAGAAAAGATTGAGAAAAGATTATTGAACAAGTATATTTATATGATTTTGCAGATCCCATGGTACTTTTAAGAAGAAATAGATATTAGATTTTAAATTTAAGAAAATATTGGGAGGCCTCATGAATTTAAGAAAATCCATAGAAGACGAATCCCTTTTCTGGCTTTTCGGCGGGATACTCACTTCTTTTATCTCGGCTCTTTTCCAAGTGGCATCTATTAGAATTTTTCCATTTGTATTCCCGTTTTCTATGCTGTTTCTGATTTCACTTATAGCTGCTCTTTCAATTCTTTTTTCCGGACTTGGGATTGCAATTTCAAAATATTTCAGAGGACAGTACAAATTGATTCTTTTTCTTTGCGGTATTATTCCCTCGCTGTTCTTAATTTTACTTTTTTTATCAAAGAAATTTATTCCAGGTGGATTGTTCAACTATGTTACACTTACTTTAATAATTATTTCTATACCGACTATTTTAATTGGAATCACCACAGGAATATATTTTTATCAAACTTCAAAGAGGACTCCCCATTTACTTAAGTGGCTAATAGCAGGAAGCGCATTAGCTTTTTTTATTGGATACTATACGACAAATCTGCTTCTACTCAACAAAGGATTGATTCCCGTACTCTTTTTAATGACTGTCATTCCTCTTTTTCTTTCAATTAGAAGAAAGTGGGTGTTGTTAATTGGCTGTTCCTTTTTGATAGCACCGTTACTCAATGATGATATGCTGTTCTTTAAATATAGCGACTTTGTCAATCTCTGGGCTAATGTAACTCCCACTAAACAGCTGGGCGGTAAATGGTCGCCTTATTCCAGAGTCGATTTTGTTGAATTTGATGGTGACAAACTGGCCGGAATTTACAATGGAAAACAACAATGGATGACATCTCCGAATGGATATGAAGATTTTGATTTCAGACACATTGCATATGAAAATATTTACGGCAAGGTGCTTTTGATCGGAACAGGAGGCGCACACGGACTGCTTTCATTAAAAAATGTTTCCGAAATTACTGCTGTTGAATTAGACCCTGTTGTAGTTGAATACTTAAAAGGAAATCTTTCAAAATACAATGGAAATATTTATAACAAAGTAGAAACATACTCCGGAGAAGGAAGAGCTTATCTTGAACAAACTGACAGAAAATTCAACACTATCATATATGAGGGAACAGATTTTACCGTTGGTTTTTCTCATCGACTTTTTTTCAGCATGGAACATTATTTATACACTAATGAAGGAGTAATGAAAACTTTTAACCATCTTGAAAAAGATGGCGTTTTAATAGCACTTCATACAAATGAAATAGCATCGACAAGAGGGCTTATTAAAAGCTTACCGGAAGGAACTTATTATGGCGTATGGCAAGGTATTGCAAATGGACCGATTAAATTCTCATTTAATTATCTAGTTGCGTCCAAGGATATTTCAAAAATTGAAAACTGGCGAACATTTATGAATTCCCGTCTTTCTAAAATCAAAGAAACTACAAATGAAAAATATTCTTCAAATGAAATATCAAAAAGAAAAAGTATTACAGATAGAAGACCTCTACTCTTTTTTGAAAATTATTCTCAGATGATTCCGCTTCTAATTCTCTTTGGTGTTACATGTCTGCTGGTTGTTTTCTTTATTGTCTTTTCAAAAAAAATCATTGAAACTACAATTTTTTCACTTATTGGAACAGCTTACATAATGGTTGAACTTTTTATAATAAATGTTTACCGGTCATGGTTAGGTGGATTTATTGAAACAACTGCAATCACTCTTGGCGTGTTTACTTTTTTTGGAGCTTTAGGAAACATTTTTTATAAAAAGATCCATCCAAAAATAATTATTCCGGCAATTGTTTTCTCCTTTGCCATTCTTCTGATAATGACATCTGAACTTAATAATATTTCCTATTACTCAAAAATTACATGGATAGCATTCTCTATCGCTCCTGCCGGATTTTTTATGGGGACAGTTTTTCCAAAAGCTTTTGAAATGTCAGATGAGAAAACCGTTTTTAAATATCTGGCTGCTGATACTTTTGGATCAGCTATGGGATTTTTTCTTTTTTATATTCTTATTATAATTTCAGGACTTTCTTCTATAATGGCATTCAGCGCATTTATTTATTTTGTTTGTGTGCTTATGCTTAAAATGAAATTAAAATAAAAAACCAAAAGCAGAACCGATACTCTATTACTGGTTTGACAACGGCAATGGCAAGCTGTTCTTCAATTGCTGGGACAAAGGACATATCTGTACGGCGTGGAAAAAACTTGCATCTGATTCCTTAAAATAATATCCGGGCTGTTCAGCTTCTAGGAAAAAGCACGCAGAATAATTCCCATGGAAAATGCCGTCTGGACGATAAGAAGCGCTTTGAGGGCATACTGCTTTTTCAAAAAGATCATTACTGTTATAAGAATTGAAAACAGCAGTGAATGAGGAATCATGAAAATACGGTCTGTTATTGAAGGCGATGTCAGCATGAACTGCATACTTATAAAAAAACTGCTGAAAAGTGTAATGAACGACATAAACCGTTTTTTTTCCCTGAGAAAATCTGAAATCTCTTCAAAGAAAAGTATTAAAGCTGCGATCATCGCCGCAAAGAAATAAAGGAATGACATAAAATTCTGCAATTTCAAAGATGTTGAAAGCACTAATAAAGTGAATTCGGGTTTATGAGGAGCAATCAGACCGGTGCCGGCAAATATCATCAAAGAAAGATAACATGATAAAGCGCACAAAATACTTCTGACGGTTTTTTTTGTAATAAAAAGTGAAAATAGAAATATAGATAAAGTGATTATTATCAGCTCTATAGCAATAGGTCTGTTCTTTTGCGAAAATATCATAAAAGTTGCAATATCTTTAAAATAGTTCGGAAGATCCAGAGCACTTAAATAATTAAATTTTACAAGACTTCCACCCCTAAAAATAAGATTGTATATTAAGGGTAGAAGAATAACAGGACTGCAAAAAGCCATCCACCAAGATCTTGAAGGATGAAGTCCCAGAAAATATCTGAAGTTAATAAGAAACAGCAGAAAAACAAAAAGAAACCAGTAGTGATGATGAAAAATCAGATTCTCTTTATCTACAAAGTTTGCAAAATGAGCTTCAAAAAAGAACCTCGTTGTAGTTACAGATAGAAAGAACAGATATGCCAGAAGATATTTCAAACCGTTATTTTTTAAAATAGCCATTCTTTCGAACCTCCGCAAGTTGCTTCCCACCATTATTATTCCCGAGTGTCATAAATCAAGAAAGTTTTATATTTGACTTAAAAACAGTTTTCTGATATTACTAGACTGACATGTCAGTTCTGACTTTGACTGGAGGTAAAAAAGATGTTAAAAATCAAGGTGTTAGCTAAGCAAGTGCCGGACACTGCAAACATTACCGGAAATGCAATGAAAGATGACGGGACCGTCAATAGAGCGATCCTTCCTGCTGTTTTCAATCCTGAGGACCTTAATGCGCTTGAACTGGCGCTTTCCATAAAGGATACTGTCGGCGATTGTGAAGTATCAGTAATTTCAATGGGTCCGGCAAAAGCTGTGGATGTGCTGAAACATTCACTTTTCATGGGTGCAGATAAAGTTTATCTTATCAGCGACCGTAAATATGCAGGGGCTGATACTCTTGCAACTTCGTTCGTTCTTTCGGAAGCGATTAAACTGCTTGGCGGAGCCGATATCGTTCTTGCAGGAAGGCAGGCTATCGATGGTGATACCGCTCAGGTCGGTCCGCAAGTCGCTGAAAAACTCGATATGAACCAGATCACTTATGTTTCAGGAATAAGAGAAATAACAGGTAGTTACGCCATTGTTGAAAGAGACGGCGAATATCAGACTGAAATTATCAAAGCGCATTACCCTGTCCTTATGACCGTTACATCTTCTGTGAATATGCCGAGATATCCGAATGCATCAAAAATGCTGAGACATTTTAAAAGCGACATTCCGTCTGCTTTCACTGCTGAAAAGCTGGAAGATGCGCAAAAATCGGGCAGGATCATTCCGCTGATAACAAATGATGATCTGAAACTTGATGACGAAAGGTGCGGACTTAAGGGAAGCCCTACAAAAGTGCATAATATCAAAAGCATAACTCTTACGGGCGGCGATCTTAAATTCTACGGCAATGAGAACGAAGGAATAAAGAGCCTCATCCGTGACATTATGAAAGACTATGTTGAGGTGGAATCATGAAATCTGTTGTTTTTATTGAGAAAAATTTTCATACAGGAAAACTTCGCAATGTCACTGTCGAACTTGCATGGAAAGCAAACACTCTTGTTAAACCGTTGAATGGAGAAGTTGTCGGAATATTTGCGGGTGACGAACTTCCCACGGACTATGCCGAACTTTTCAGATACGGAATCGACAGAGTGCTTTTTTATAAAAATCCTGCATTGAAAAATCTTCAGTCTACAGCAATGAAACATATTCTTTGTGCAATGATAAAACATGAAAACCCTGAAATAGTTCTCTTCGGTGCAACTCACACCGGTAGAGATATTGCTCCGCTTGTCGCTTCGACACTTAAGACAGGGCTTACTGCGGATTGTACACAGCTTCATATTGATGATTACAAGGATAAAGGGAAGATACTTTTTCAGGTGAGACCTGCTTTCGGCGGAAATATTCTTGCAACGATCATAACACCCGACCACAGGCCGATGATGGCAACTGTAAGAGAAGGCGTAATGCTTCTGCCTGAAGAAAAGACAGACAAACCCATCAGAATCGAAGAATTCAAGACTGAATTCAATAAAGAGTGGATAAGAAATGAATTCCTTGAGATAATTCCTAAAATTTCGAAAGTTAATTTCCATTCTGCACAAACTATTGTTGCAGGCGGTGCCGGTGTCGGCAGTAAAGAGGATTTCAGACTTCTTGAACAGCTTGCCGCAGTTCTTGGTGCTGAGGTCGGAGCAAGCAGAGCCGCTGTAGATTTCGGTTTTGCTGAAAAGGAAAGACAGATCGGTCAGACCGGTTCAGTTGTCAGACCCAAACTTTATATTGCATGCGGCATTTCAGGTTCAATCCAGCACAGAGCCGGAATGGAAGAATCGAAAAAGATAATCGCGATAAACAAAGACCCCAACGCACCGATCTTTGCCGTGGCTCACATGGGCATCGTCGGTGATCTGAAAGAAATTATTCCAGTTATGATTAAATACCTGAGGGAGGAAGGATAATGTCCGGTTTTTACAGCGAAAATAGAAAATTCTACTTAAATCAGGTCGATATAAAAAAGATCGTTGAATATCTTGAAAATAATTTTACTGATCAGTCAGGAGCCGCTCCGAAAAACCTTGAAGAAGCATATGAATGGTATCAGCTTGCTCTTGATAATGCAGGCCGTATCTGTGAAGAGTTCATAGCTCCGAGGGCTGAAGCTGTTGATGAAAAAGGTGCTTCTCTTCATGACGGTGCCGTAAGCTGGGCTCCTGAAACTCAGGAAAACATGAAAATACTGGCTCAGTCAGGATACATGAGTGGAACTCTCCCGAGAAAATATGGCGGACTGAATATGCCTGTAATTGTGAACAATATAATTGTTGAAATGGTTTCTCAGGCTGATGCAAGTCTTATGAATCTGTTCGGTTTGCAGGATATTGCTGTAACACTTTACAAATTCGGCTCTGAAGAACAGAAAAATCGTGTTCTTCCCAAGTTCTGTTCAGGTGAAGTGAGCGGTTCAATGGCTCTTACCGAACCCGATGCAGGAAGCGATCTTCAGGCTGTCGGGCTTAAAGCAATCGAACGAGACGGAAAGTGGTATCTTGACGGTGTGAAAAGATTTATAACGAACGGTTGTGGTGAAATTTCTCTTGTTCTTGCAAGAAGCGAAGACGGAACAAAAGACGGTCGCGGACTTTCGATGTTCCTTTATGAAAGATACCGTGACAGCAACATGATAATCAGAAGAATTGAGCATAAGCATGGAATTCACGGGTCACCGACTTGCGAACTTCAATTCAATATGGGCGAATGTGAACTTGTCGGAAAAAGAAGGTTCGGACTTATCAAATATGTAATGAGCCTTATGAATGGTGCCCGTCTTGCCGTTTCAGCACAGGCAATGGGAATTGCCCAGGCAGCTTATGAAGAAGCTGTCAGATATGCCAATGAAAGAGCACAGTTTGGTAAAGCCATCGTTCATTTTCCTGCGGTATATCAGATGCTTACCGATATGCAGGCGGAGATTGAAACGACCAGGCTTCTCCTTTATCACACATCCCTTGCAGTTGATTATATGGATATGTATGAAAGGAAGGCGGAACACGGTGAAAATGTGCGTGACCAGCTTAAAGCCTGGACTGCAAAAGCGGATTTCCTTACTCCGCTTACCAAGTTCACTGCCACGGAAATGGCGAATAAGACTGCTTATGATGCTGTTCAGATACACGGCGGATGCGGTTTCATGAAGGATTTTAAGGTCGAAAGACTTAGCAGAGATGCGAGGATCACAAATATTTATGAAGGAACGACACAGCTTCAAGTCGTTGCAGCAATTCCGAGAATCACAAGCGGACTTTTCAGAGATATGGTCACTGAACTTCTTTCTTCAGAAGAGCTCAAG
>DAOQAY010000099.1:0-10977 GCA_035354435.1 bacterium | reverse complement strand
GATGTTCTTTGAATATCTGTTGAAAAATTCGACTGCACTGAAACCGGCAAAACAGTTGCAGTGTCCTATGTCCAGACAGAATGCAGTTTCAGGGTTGAATTCAATCATTTTGTCGAAAAGATAAAAGTCCTTTTCATATGTGTTTTCCCAGACGACAGTGATCCCGATTTGTGAGGCATATTTTTCAATTTTTTCCTTGACTGCAATGAAGAGTCTGAACCATTTTTCGGTGGAATTCTTTGAAAGTTTAACATTGTATCCAAGGTGTGACACGGCAATTTGCGCCCTGATTCTTTCTGCGAAATCCAGCCCGGAAATTATCGAATTAAAACTGTACTCACAAATGCGTCTGTCCGGTGACCCGAAATTGAGATCATAAAAAGGAAGATGAACTGAAACAAGCTTCCCTTCTGTGAAATTTTGAACCCTTTTGAACACATCATTATCGGCATTGACATAGTCAACAAGGAATGATTCTGTGATAACAATTTCAAACCCGCTCACATTGTTTTTTATGGCATCTGAAATTACAGCTTTTCCAAGAATAATATCTTCAAGTTTTATGTGAATAAAATAGTTCATTATTTCTGGATTTCGGGGGGATTCTCATCCTCATTATAAAATGATGAACACTTATATCTGACAAGCATTTCATCCACCATAAGCTTCAGAATGGCAAAAGTGGGAACTGCGATCAGAACTCCGAGGAATCCCCCTATTTCGGCTCCTGCAAATATTGCAATGATAACAAACACAGGGCTGATTCCCACCTTTTTCCCCATAATATTCGGAGTTATCATAACCGTATCAAATGACTGAACAATCAGAAACACCAGAAGCACTTTTATCATTGCGGTCGCTCCACCGGTAAGAAGAGCAAGCATTACTGCAATAATAATGCCGGTAAAAAGTCCTACATACGGAACTATACAGAACATTCCTATCATTGCACCGAGACTTCCGGCATTTGAAATCCCTGCCACAGTAAAGCTTCCTGCATAAATACAGCCCAGAATGAAACATACCGTGATCTGACCTCTGATGAAACCGGAAAGGATAAAATCAAACTTTGAAAGCCATGTTTTAACATATTCCTGCTTTTTTGTCGGGACAAGTTCAAATATTGAAATCTTTATTTGCGGATATCTTGAACTCATGAAGAATGTCATAATTATGAATATCGCAAAATTAAAAATGAACGAAAGCAGTCCAAGTCCCTGCTCAAATATAAGTCCGGCCAGATTTGATGCCGAGTTGACAACAGGTCCTGCCACAGATTGGATCCTTTCGACGAGTTCATCTTTTGTGAGATACTGTGAAATGTCAATATTCAGTTCTGCTGAGAAATTCTCAAGCCATACCCAGGTCGATGACATAAGATCATCAAAATTTCCAAAAGCTGCATAAAGCTGTCTGAATATACCTGGAAGCACAATGAGAAGCAGAAGAAGTATCAGCAGCACTATCATGAATATGACAAAACCGCTGGCAAACGATCTACCCAGCTTTATTTTTTTTGAGAGAAACGAAACCATCGGATCAATCGCATAAGCAACAAACAGCGCCGTAAGAAGAATTGTAGTGATTGTCGGAGCAAAAGCGATGCACAGGACGAAAATCATAATAAACGAAACAGGTATCCATCCTTTTTTGTCAAAAAAGAATCTGTTGATTTTTGCTTTCGAGAGCATTTTTTTTCTCCCTGTTTATTGAAATATTACTACAATCCTGCCTTCAGAAAACACTTCAGGTTTTAACATTGTCTTTATCTTTACAGCATCATCACGGCTTATAATTATTACAGATCTGTCTTTTATTTTACTTGCCGAAATTGAGAGAAAGTCCTCTTTGGCATTGAATTTTTCGAGAATAGAATCAGCTGTTTTTCTGACACGGTAAAAACCGCCTGGCTGGCTGAATCCATCATTCACTTTCGTAATATTGAATAGTATCTCACCATCAGAAGTTTCAACTGACGGGAAAAGCACCGGACTCATTTTGTGACCTTTCAGATCAATTACAAGAAACCCTGCTCTTTTTTCAGCTGGTATGATATTTGAAGAATCTATTGCCGCAACAGGTGCTTTCACAAATGCTGATTGAGTTTTTTTAATTATATCAATAAGTTGTTGTTCAAAGTGAAATTTAAACGAAAAATCCACTGAACCGTCGGAATACTGTTTATCAAGTGACATTTCGCTCCACTGTACATTTCTTCCCAGTTCTTTAATAAAACTTCCGTCTTTAATTTCGGCAAGATATTTTTCGAGATCCTTTCCGTTACACAGCTCTATTTTCTCCAGTGCTTTTAAAAAGCGGTAGACAGCATTCATTTTTGCAGTTTTTTCAGCACTGAGCTTTGCGGAACTGACATTTGAAATGCCAAGATCAGGAATACCTGAACCGGTAACTGTAACAGTCATTTCTGTCCAGTTGATAGATCCGTCATCCACTTTCTGTACGACATCTTCACCAAAGAGGAACAAGACAGAAAAAAGAATTGAGATAAAGACTGCTTTTTTCATTTAGCGGCAGACACAGCGGTGAAAACTTTTTTATAAAGATTGCTTATGTGCTGTTTTGCTGACGGATCTTTACAGCATTCTTCAAAAGAATTCGAACATGATTCAAATATCGGAAATGTTTTGCTTTTGTTGCTGTTGATAACACCTTCGAGTCCGCACCCTTCTTCTTTATTGCATATTTTGGCAAGATATCCGCTGTTTATCGTAAAAACCGCATCACAATAGACAATTCCGCCCTTTAGAAAGTTTATATCACCGTAATATTCAAGCTTATCTGTGGAATATACTTCCCATCCCAGATTTAGAATATAAAGATCATAAAGCCAGAATCTGCCCTGAAATCTTATATCGTGGACAGTAAGTATCGTTTTCACATCCTGCATAAGTCCGTTCTTGCGATAAACCTCTTTTATATAAAGAGGAATAAGTGCAGTCTGCCAGTCATTACAGTGGATTATATCAGGGTTAGTGATCTTTGTCGAAAGTTCAAGCACAGCTCTGGAAAAGAAAACGAATCTCTCTGAATTATCAGGATAGTCACCCGTCACATTGCCGTAAAGACCGTCCCTTTCGAAATATCTGCTTGCAATAAACCACATTTTTGTACCGGTATCCGGGTGTACTCCCTGCCATATTTCAGCGTTTTCGAATTTGTCGGCGACCGGAACCTGAAAACCTTTTCCAGTAGGAGTGATATTATATTTCTTTTCATCGATCGTGCTGTAAAAAGGGATGACGCATTCCATTTCAATGCTGCCATCTATACATGAAAGAAAATTTTTGGCATTATCGGAAAGCACTCCCGATGATGCATATGGACTCAATTCCGAAACAGCAAGCAATACTTTCATTGTACAATTCTCACTATATTACATTAAAAAAACGGATACCACTACGGAGATGATGATAGTTAAGACAGCTTAACAGTCAATTTTTTGCTTGCCTAAAAACTTGCATAGAAGCCCTTTTTATGTTAGAAAAGCGGTGCTTTTTTTGTATCAAACAATTTTTTTATGGAGGGTTCGATGTCAGGGCATAATAAGTGGAGCACAATCAAACACAAAAAAGGTGCCGCAGATGCTAAAAGAGGTAAAATTTTCACAAGGATCATCAAAGAGATAACAATCGCAGCAAAAGCAGGCGGCGGAGATCCTGACGGAAATCCAAGATTAAAGACGGCCATCCAGAATGCTAAAGGGGCGAACATGCCTCAGGATAACATAATCCGTGCCGTTAAAAAAGGAACCGGCGAACTTGAAGGTGTTTCGTATGAAGAAATAACCTATGAAGGATACGGTCCTGGCGGAGTTGCAGTTATGGTCGACTGTACCACAGACAACAAAAACAGAACTGTTGCCGAAATGAGAAGACTTTTCACAAAATCAGGCGGCAACATGGGTGAAAGCGGCTGTGTTAACTGGATGTTTGAGAAAAAAGGGCAGGTTATCATCCCGAAAGGAAATATTACTGAAGATCAGATGATGAATGATGCGTTGGAAGCCGGTGCTGAAGATGTGATTGACAATGAAACTGTCTGGGAAGTCAGAACTGCCCTTTCAGATCTTTATGCTGTTTCATCTGCTCTGACCGAAAAGGGATATGAAATCGAAGAAAGCAAGATTTCAAGGATACCTCAGAATACGATCAAAGTTGAAGGCAAGGTCGCTGAACAGGTTTTAAGACTTATTGATTCGCTTGAAGAAAGTGAAGATGTTCAGGATGTCTATGCAAACTATGATATAGATTTCTCAACTATGGACGAGGAATAACCTGATTTGAAAAATGACGGGTTCATCATATTAGGAATAGATCCCGGAAGTATCAAGACCGGTTACGGTATAATCAATGTCATTTCGAATACATTCAAACATATTGACAATGGTCTGATAATGCCTCCGAAAGGAATGGAATTCAAGGAAAGGGTTGCGTTTATCTTTCAGGGAGTCTGTGATACCATTAAAGAATTCAAGCCTGATTATCTTGCTGTGGAAGACATTTTTATTTCTATCAATGCTCAAAGTGCATTAAAGCTCGGACATGTCAGGGGAGCTGTAATATGCTCAGCCATAGTGAACGGTATCCCTGTTTTTGAATATACTCCCACAAGGGTCAAACAGTCCGTGACAGGCAGCGGACGGGCTGAGAAATTCCAGATTCAGGAAATGGTAAGAATACTTCTGAAGCTGAAAGAAATTCCTCAGGAAGATGCCGCGGATGCGCTTGCAGTTGCAATAACCCATGCTTTTTCGGTGTAAAAAATGATCGGATATTTAAAAGGTATCGTTGTCTATTCGAGCGAAAAGGATCTTATTGTTCTTACCGAAGGCGGAACAGGATATCAGGTAAGTGTAACACCTGTTGTTGCATCAGCCCATCTGGCAGGAGAGCCTGTGGAGCTTTTCATCGAGACTTCTGTCAGAGAGGACGCAATAGTTCTTTTCGGATTCAAAAGAATTGAAGAAAAAAGCCTGTTCAACATGCTCAGAGAAGTAAATAAGATCGGACCTAAGACATCACTTTCGATACTTTCAAGTGCAAGCGTTGAAGAAATAACTTTTGCAATAGCTTCGGGTAATTCAGGATTTTTCAAAAAAATAAGCGGTGTGGGTCCGAAAACCGCAGAAAGAATAATAATCGACCTGAAAGACAAAGCACTTTCTGTAGGAACATCAATTGAACCTGCCGATATAAGTGATAATGACAGACAGTCTATGGATGCTTCTGACGGGCTGCTTGCTCTGGGATACAATCCTCTGCAGATTAAGACCGCACTGAATAAGATATCTGGAAAAGACAAAATGAGAGCCGAACAGATTGTACGCGAAGCTCTCAGAATAATAAACGGAAAAAGATGATGGAAGACAGGATCGTAGATTCAACCGTAATTCTGGATGATACTTCACTTGAAGGAGGTCTTCGCCCTCAGAATTTATCAGGTTACATCGGACAGAAGACCATTGTGGACAATATCAAAATCTACATGGAAGCCGCAAAAAGGAATGACAGACAGCTTGATCATCTTCTCCTTGCCGGTCCTCCCGGACTTGGAAAAACGACTCTCAGTCAGATAGTCGCAAACGAGATGGGTGTTAAAATATTCATAACATCAGGTCCTGCAATTGAAAAGAAAGGGGATCTTGCAGGTCTTCTGACATCACTCAAAGAAAAAGATGTGCTGTTTATTGATGAAATTCACAGACTTAATGCGGCAGTTGAAGAAAGCTTATACTCTGCGATGGAAGATTTCTTTTTTGATATAATGCTCGGTGAAGGAGCTCACGCAAAAAGTATGAGACTTCCCATCGAACCTTTTACACTTATCGGTGCAACAACCAAGACAGGATCGCTTTCAAATCCTCTCCGTGACAGATTCCAGATAGTTTTCAGAATGGATTACTATTCCGTTGAGGAACTTCAGAAGATAGTCGAAAGGTCGTCGGAAATACTTGATATAAAAACAAGCACTGAAGGAGCGCATGAAATTGCAAGAAGAGCCCGCGGAACTCCGAGAATAGCGAACAGAATATTGAAAAGGATCAGGGATTTTGCTCAGATAAAAGGAAACGGAACGATAGACCTTGATATAACCAGATACGCTCTAAACCAGATGGAAATAGATGAAGACGGTCTTGACCAGATGGATAGAACCATTCTGATGACAATTATTGATTCATTCAACGGCGGTCCGGTCGGTGTTGAAGCAATTTCAGCTTCAGTCAGTGAGGAAAAAAGAACTATTGAAGAAGTTTATGAGCCTTTTCTTATAAAATCAGGTTTTATTGCAAGAACTCCGAAAGGAAGGATCATAACAAAGAAAGCTCTTGAAAAATTCGGTATTGACAAAACTTTTCAGGGAAGATTATTTTGAACAGATATTACGAACAACTAAAAAAACTTCACGGAACTCAGAATATTAACAGAATTGAGCTTAAAGATTATATCCATCATCAGAAAAATGAGGTTTCTTCACTGCTTGCTCTTCCTCCTGATTTCTGGGTTGTCATAGATTATATTATTCATCTGACAAGTGCCATTTTAAGAAAACCTAAAAGTGATGCCGAAAAGGATTTTATCAGTGTTGTGAAACCTGTTTTTGACAGATACAATTCCCGTATTGAACGAGTTTATAGAAAAATCCCGGACAATGAGTTCTTTTATCTGAAAAAGGACATGAAAAGTTTTCATCACCTGATAAGCCATTCAATAAATCTTATTGATAAAGGACTGCCCCACTTCATTCCGAGTTATCTTTTTATTGATTCGATTGATAATATGACCGTTCTATATCCTCTTCACGACAAAAGCTGCGATCCCGGCACACTTGCAAGAGGCGATTATAACACTCTTATTTCAAGATATATCTCAGAAGGTTTTTCGCCTGAAATCAAGGCAATGATTGATTATATGCTCTGGCTGAAAACAGTTCTGCCGCATGTAATACCGGATGACAGATCGTATGTCAGGATGAAAATGATAACGATGATTGAAAATTTTGTTTCCGGAAAGCATGAATTCGTTCAGAATGCCAATTACTCTACAAAAGATTTTGTGATCGAACTTCGTGATATGATAACTATTTCATATATTCAGGATAAAATGTCGACTCTTCTTGAAAAGATAAAAGCTCCGGGAGCATCTGTTCCGATTTCTGAATGTCTTGAGCATGTTGCTTCCATTTTCATTGATATTAATATGTCAAATCCTGACTATAATACTGCCAGAGATCTTGCACTGATAACACAAACCATTAAAAATATTATTGATTCTATAAAACTTGAAGATGAAAGTGTTCTGTTCAACAATCTTGTGACAGCAAGAGCCTTGAAGGATTTTTATATGAAAGTTACAAGATATATGCTTAATGTAAAATCAGATCTTGAACTCGTGAAAGTTTTTGAAGCTACAGACTTCCTTTATGATAATTTTCCAGTTCACTCTTTTGCATCAGAAATTGTTGAAACACTTCAAAACAGCCTGACTCTTCTTGAAAATGAACAGGAAATCCTCATTGCGGCTCATTCAATTGATCTTAATCCTGAGTCTGTAAATCTTTTCAGGGCAAAAATGAGACAGATCTTCGCAAAGACCTAAAAGACCGGTGATTGGGGTTTCATCTTAACATCGTCCCACATAAATGATTTTTCCATGCACATATATAAAGGCGGATTACCGTTGAAATATTTTGATATCTGCTCAATGAAAATATTATAAAAACTTCTTCTTACACTTGATAAATACCTGAGTTTATTATCTGAATCAGATGGAAACATTTCACCCATAAGAAGTGAACTTTGCGGAAATCTTTTGAGGATCGTCTCAGTTAGAGCAAGTGTATGTCTGAATCCGCCCATACTTATCCAGATAACTTCCGAACAGTCAAGCGATGAAAAAATGAAGTCGATAAGTTTCTGATATTCCTGAATATTGCCACTTATCATAACAACAGGGTCAAAGTGAATCGCAATTTTGACTCCGCTCTTTTGCAATCTCACAGCCGCTTTTATCCTTTCTTCAATAGGAGCTGCTCCCGGTTCTTCTATCTGCTGAAATTTCGGGATGTTGACTGAAAATCCTGCAACAATATCAGCCCGTGGATATTTTTTTCTGATCTCAATCAGTCTTTCGATCTCAACTGACTTTGTCTTGAATTCAAACTGCACCCTGTCAGTAAGCCCCAGTTTATCAATTTCGCTGATAAAAAAGCCTGTTTCATCAAGCAGATGGTCAAGAGCAAGCGAATCAGCAAGCTCTCCTGTTCCGACACGCAGTTTTTGATTTGTTTTCAGGAATTCAACAATTTCATCAATTGCTTTTTCTCTGTTCAGAAACACCGTAATAAAAGGATTGTTCTCAATATAATGCTGTAAAATACAGTACGAACAGTCATAAGGACACCCGGTAACGCTATTAATTGTGTAATAATTACAACACACTACACCTTTACTTCCCGGACATTTCTTTAAGAATTTACCCTTGTTTTCAGTAAAAAAAAGAATCTTCTTTGCAGTTTTAAAAAGATCATCGCCCGGATTTTCCGAAACCCGCTTCACCAGCTCGTCTTTTTTCATGAATTCAGGTTTAAGACCGAGTTTTTCCGCTATCTCGAAAGGAAGCCTGTGGTTTGAATAATCAGGATCGATAACTATCTTATTTATCTGAGGACGCATATTATTCCTTTATCTTTTTCAATGATTCTTTCATAAGATCATGACCTTTGGAGATGGTTTCAAAGATCTTTTCGATGTCTTCATCTTTTTTAATGGTGAATGATATTTTGAAGCTGTTCCCTTCTGCAAATTCAGGGAATTCAATTTCTCCGCCGGTAAGCGCTCTGAATCTGTTCTTCAGTTTTATGAATTCAGCCTGTTTTGCACTCCAGAGCGGATATCTGAGATTATAAAGTTTCTTTAATATCTCTTCGCTTTTGGTCTTTTTTGTGATTTCATTGTTTTCAATTACTTCACTTGCTGCAATTTTTTGCAGAATTTCCCGATAAGGCAACTTTTCACGGACATTGATCTCTCGCAAATACCTGATGAAGTTCTTAAGTGAATTGTTATTTATGTCAGTGTTTTCAGACATATACTTCACCGCAACAATTAGATCGGCATCATTTTTTATAGATTCAAATATGTCCATGATCAGTTCTTCTTGGAAAAAACTTTATAAAAACAGAACGCCAGAAGAGAAAAAATTGCACTCCAGACTGAAGCCATTAATATTATTGCACTTATACTCATTGCTGTGCCCTCACTTTTTTTTCTGTTGTAATTTTGATCAGATACATCATCACTCCGATGATCGCTAAAATAAATATCCTCGCTCCCCAGATATACAGTTTGTTTTCATCAGGAACACCTTTCATCATGATTGTCGGAATGAACATCTGGTATGTCCATGTACCGAGAAGAATAAAAAGAAATAATGGCGAAACATATTTTATTATGAATCTGAAAATTGAAGGGATCTTGATTTCAGCACCTTCGTTGAGGTCTTTCCACCCTTTATCAATTCCGTATATCCAGCCGAATACAACTATTTCGAGAGTTGCAAATATTGTGAGAAATACTGTTCCGCCCCAGAAATCAAGTTCATCAAGAAATCCGTATTTCATGAAAAATATTACAGGCTGACATGCAAGAAAAGCTAAGGCAAACATTATTATAACTGTCTTTTTCCTTGAAAATCCGAACTCATCTTCAAGAAACGCAACAGCTGGCTGGATCATCGAAACAGATGAGGTGATACCTGCAATAAAAAGGAGCATGAACCACAGAAATGCAAAAAACGGACCGCCCGGCATGTTAGCAAAAATATTAGGCATTGTGACAAATCCGATATTAAAAGCACCGGTAGTTGCAATATGAACAGTTTCGGTCTGTCCGAAAAATATAAATGCCGCTGGAATTATCAATGATCCGCCGAGAATTACCTCACAGAATTCATTTGTTGCAGAAGCCGTCAGTCCTGACAAAGCAATATCATCATTTTTTTTAAGATAACTGGCATAAGTCATAATAACGCCCATTCCAAGTGAAAGTGTGAAAAAGATCTGTCCTGCGGCACTGAGCCATACTCTTGATTGAAGAAGAACAGAAAAATCAGGAGCCCACACAAAATTAAGTGCATTTGCAACAGACTGGTCAGGTTTAAGCGGATCAGGAGTGCCGAGTGTCAGAATGCGCACAACCAGCAGTATAGCAATCACAACAAGGACAGGCATTGCGATCTTTGACAATTTTTCAATTCCTGATGAAACACCTTTGTAAATGAAATAGAAATTAACAAATATTGTAACAACAAAAAAACCGTATGCCACCCACACAGAATCAAAATACTGATTGGAAATAACGCCTTGATATCCATGAAGAAATTCAGCAAGTTCGTTTTTTCCTCCAGCATCGGCAAGTGCACCGCTCACTGAGAAAAAAGCATAAGCAAGCGACCATGATTCAATGAATACATAATAAAAAAGTATAAGCAGAGGAATTATTATACCGATTGAAGCGAGATATTTTATAAATCGACTGCCTGTTATCTGATAAAGTATTGCCGGTGCTGTTCCATGACCGTATTCGCCGCCCTTTCTTCCAAGTGACCACTCGACCCACATCAACGGAATGCCGAGCAGAAGAAATGAAATGAGATATGGAATCATGAAAGCTCCGCCGCCGCCTAATGCCGCCTGTGTCGGAAATCTAAGAAAATTACCAAGTCCGACAGCACTTCCTGCAACGGCAAGAATGACTCCGAGCTTGGTTCCCCACTGTTCTCTTCCTTTTGACATTAAAGCTCCTCCACTTGAATCACTTCCGGCATATTAACAAAAAAAGGCTGCTTTTTCAAATTAAGGGGGCATTAAACATTTGGTACAACTTTTAAAAGTCGTGATCTATATATCTATCCAGAATTTTATTAAAAATTCAGACAATTTCAAAATGAAAAGAAATTA